>NZ_JBXEJO010000018.1:0-125943 GCF_056837965.1 Bradyrhizobium ferriligni | reverse complement strand
AGGGCGGGGTGGGGGTGCCTCCGCGCAGAGTCTTTCGGCGGAGAGAGCCCCCACCCGCCGCGCTCCGGACGACGCTTTGCGTCGCTCGTCGCGCGTCGGCCTAAGAGCGAGCTTTGCTCGTCTCGACCCCCGCAAGCGGGAGAGGCGAAGGAGCGCTAATGCGCCTCGTCCCAATTGTTCGCCGCGCGGGCGTCGACCTGCAGCGGCAGCGACAGGAGCACCGCCGGGAACGGCGCGTCCTGCATCACCTTCTGCACCACCGGCAGCGTCGCCGCGACCTCATCGTCGGGCACCTCGAAGATCAGTTCGTCATGCACCTGCAGCAGCATCTGCGCCGAGAGCTTCTTCTCGGTGAGCGCGTCCTCGACGCGGATCATGGCGCGGCGGATGATGTCGGCCGCGGTGCCCTGCAGGCGCGCGTTGATCGCGGCGCGTTCGTTGAAGGCGCGCACCGAGGCGTTGGAGGCCTTGATGTCGGGGTAGTAGCACTTGCGCCCGAACAGCGTCGTCACATAGCCGTTGCGGCGGCAGAAATCCTTGGTCTCGTCCATATAGGCGCGGATGCCCGGAAAGCGCTCGAAGTATTTCTTGATGTAGGCCGAGGCCTCCTCGCGGGCGATGCCGAGCTGGTTGGCGAGGCCGAACGCCGAGATGCCGTAGATGATGCCGAAATTGATCGCCTTGGCGCGGCGGCGCACCTCGCTCGGCATGTCCTTGATCGGCACGCCGAACATTTCGGAGGCGGTCATGGCGTGAATGTCGAGCCCGTCGCGGAATGCCTGGCGCAGCACCGGCACGTCGGCGATCTCGGCGAGCAGCCGCAACTCGATCTGCGAGTAGTCGGCCGACACCAGCTTGTGGCCCGGCGTCGCGATGAAGGCGCGGCGGATCTTGCGGCCGTCCTCGGTACGAACAGGGATGTTCTGCAGGTTCGGCTCGTTCGACGACAGCCGGCCCGTGGTGGTCGCGGCCAGCGCGTAGGTGGTGTGGACGCGATGAGTCTGCGGATTGACGTAGGTCGGCAGTGCGTCGGTGTAGGTCGATTTCAGCTTCGAGACCTGGCGCCACTCCAGGATCTTCTTCGGGAATTCGTGGCCTTGCTCGGCGAGCTCGTCGAGCACCTGCGCGGTGGTCGACCACGCGCCGGTCTTGGTCTTGCTGCCGCCGGGCAATCCCATCTTGCCGAAGATGATGTCGCCGATCTGCTTCGGGCTGCCGACATTGACCGGCTCGCCGGCGATCTGCTGGATCTCGGCCTCGACGCGCGCCGCGGTCTGGGCGAAATCGCCCGACAGGCGCGACAGCACCTGGCGATCGATCGAGATGCCACGCCGCTCCATCCGCGCCAGCACCGAGACCAGCGGCCGTTCCAGCGTCTCGTACACCGTCGCCATCCGCTCGGCGACGAGACGCGGCTTCAGCACCCGCCACAGCCGCAGGATCACGTCGGCGCTTTCGGCCGCATATTCGCCGGCCTTGTCGATCGTGACCTGATCGAAGGTCAGCTTGCCCTTGCCGCTGCCGACGAGGCCGCCGTAGTTGACGACGGCGTGGCCGAACCAGCGCTCGGCGAGCGCCTCCAGCGCATGTGAGCCACGGCCCGCATCGAGCGCGTAGCTCATCAGCTGCGCATCGTCGATGTTGCGCAGCGTGATTCCGTGCTGCGCCAGCATCACCGAGGTGAACTTGACGTCGAAGCCGACCTTCTGGATGCCGACGGACTCCAGCAGCGGCCTGAGCGCCGCCAGCGCCTCGGCGGTCTTGATCTGGCCGGGTGCGAGGCCGGCATCGAACAGGCCCGCGCCACCGCCGGCCTGCCTGTGGCTGAGCGGGACGTAACACGCATCGTTTGGCGCCAGCGCCAGTGCAAGGCCCGAGAGCTCGCCCTGCATCGGGTCAATCGATTCCGACATCGCCTCGATCGCGACATAGCCGGTGTCGGGCACGCGGGCGATGAAGGCGTTGAGCTGATCGAGGCTGCCGATCGCCTGATACGCCTTGCGGTCGAAGCCAATTTTCCGGATCGCCTCGCCACGGGCCTCGGCCAGCGTCGCCGGCGTGCCCTTCAGGTTTGAATTCTTGTCGTCACGCGCACCGGTCGGCTTGGCTTTCGGCAGCGGTGCCGCAGATGTCGGGGCGTCTCCGGGCGCCGGCGTCACATCGGATGGCGGCAATGGCGAGAACACGCTCGCGCCGCTCTTGTTGCCGGGATCGGAGTCGACATTGGCCGGGTCGATCTGCGCGTAGTCGGCAACGCGGCGGGTGAGGGTGGTGAACTCCATCGCCTTGAGGAAGGCGACCAGCCGGCGCGAGTCGGGGTCGTTCACGGCGAGGTCGTCGAGCGGCACTTCGAGCTCGACCTTGTCGTCGAGCAGCACGAGCTGGCGCGAGATGCGCGCCTTCTCGGCGTTCTCGAGCAGCGCCTCGCGCCGCTTCGGCTGCTTGATCTCGCCGGCGCGGAACAGCAGCTGATCGAGATCGCCATATTCGATGATCAGCTGCGCGGCGGTCTTGATGCCGATGCCGGGCACGCCGGGCACGTTGTCGGTGGAGTCGCCGGCCAGTGCCTGCACCTCGACCACCTTCTCCGGCGGCACGCCGAATTTCTCGATCACCTCGTCGCGGCCGATGCGGCGATCCTTCATCGTGTCGTACATCACGACCTTGTCGTTGACGAGCTGCATCAGATCCTTGTCCGATGACACGATCGTCGTGGTCGCGCCGCGCTCGCTGGCGAGCCGCGCATAGGTCGCGATCAGATCGTCGGCCTCGAAGCCGACCTGCTCGAGGCAGGGCAGTTCGAAGGCGCGTACCGCCTCGCGGATCAGCGCGAATTGCGGGATCAAATCGTCGGGCGCCGGCGGCCGGTGCGCCTTGTAGTCGGGGTAGAGCTTGTTGCGGAACGTGATCTCCGACTTGTCGAACACGATCGCCAGATGCGTCGGGCGGTTGTCCTCGGGCATGTCGCGGAGCAGCTTCCACAGCATGTTGCAGAAGCCGAGCACGGCGTTGACCTGCAGCCCGTCGGATTTGCGGTTCAGCGGCGGCAGCGCGTGGTAGGCGCGGAAGATGTAGGACGAGCCGTCGACCAGGAAGACATGGTCGCCCTTCGCCGTGGCCTTGGCGGCAACGGGCTTGGGGTCGGTCTTCGATGCGGGCTTGGCGGGGGCTTTGGAGGCTGTTTTCGGCATGGCCGAAACTTAGGGATTTTTGCGCAGATTGACAGCCTTTGTGTCGCTGAATCCGCCGGTGCCACACAATCAAATCGTCGTCCCGGCGAAGGCCGGGACCCATAACCACAGCCGTTCGCTGTTGGAGCTCGCTGTGGCCCTATCGTCGTCTCACCACAGGTAGTCGGGGTAATGGGTCCCGGCCTTCGCCGGGACGACAATCAGGCCTTGTCCCCGGTCGGCGAGAACAGGTAGCCGCCGCCGCGGATGGTCCGGATCACCGACGGCTTGGTCGGGTCGAATTCGATCTTGCGGCGGATGCGCATGATACGGAGGTCGACGGCGCGGTCGAAGGCTTCCGCGTCGCGCGCATTGGCGAGTTCCAGGAGCCGCTCGCGCGACAAGACCCGCTTCGGGTTGGCCGCGAACACCTTCAGGAGGCCGAATTCGGAGGCCGTCAGCGGATGCTCGTTGCCCTCGTCGTCGCGCAGCGCCTGGGCCTCGAGATCGAGCCATTTGGTGCCGAACCGCACCAGCTGCTCCTTTTCGGCCTTGGCGCTTGCCGGCTCCGGCGCCGCCGCTTTCGCCGGCCCGCTCCGCCGCAGCACCGAGCGGATGCGCGCCATCAGCTCGCGCAATTCGCAGGGCTTTGCCACGTAGTCGTCGGCGCCGAGCTCCAGCCCGACCACCCGGTCGATCGGGCTGGCAGTAGCTGTCAGCATGATGACGGGGACGTTGATCTTGCTCTTGAGGTCGCGAATGATCGACAGCCCGTCTTCCTCGGGCATGTTGAGGTCGAGCACCACGAGATCGGGCGTGCAGCCCTCGATCTCCTTGCGCAAGCTCTTGCCGCCATCGCACAGCGTCACGCCGAAGCCGTGCATCTTGAGGTAATCGCCGACCATTTCGCGGGCCGGTGCCTCATCGTCCACGATGAAGATATGCGGGTTCTGGCTCATGATGTCTCTGTCGCCGGCAGTGTAACCGTAAAGGTCGACCCCTGTCCGGGGCCCGGGCTCTGCGCGGTCACATGGCCGCCATGCATGTCGATGATGCGCTTGACGATGGAAAGGCCGAGGCCGGTGGAGCTTTCGCCCGCGGTCGGCTTGGCCGACAGCCGCTGGAACCGGCCGAACAGCCGGCCGAGATCCTCCGGGCTGAGGCCGGGACCCTGGTCGACGATCCGGATCACGGTGTCGTCGCCCTCATGGCTGACCGTGACCGTGATCTTGCCGCCGATCGGCGAGTACTTGATGGCGTTGCTGACGAGGTTGTCGATCGCCTCGCGGATCCGGTCGGCGTCGCACATCGTGACGAATTGCTGCGGCCCCGAGACCGAGATGCTCTGCTGCTTGTTGACGGCCGAGGGCAGATTGGCCTCGGTGACCTCGTTGACCAGCGCCGCGACGTCGACCGGTTCGCGGCGGATGGTGATGTCGAAGGCATCGGCCATCGCGTCCGAGATCAGATGGTCGACCATCGAGGTCAGCCGCTTGGTGGCGTCCCTGATGTGCTCGACCTGCGACGTGACGTTTTCCTTCGGCGAGCCGGCGCCGATCAGTTCGGTCAGCATCTCGGTGCGGCCGAGGATCACGCCGAGCGGGTTCTTCAGATCGTGGGCGACGGTGCCGAGGATCTCGTTCTTGAAGCCGTTGGCGCGCTGCAGCCGCAGCCACTGCGCCGAGAGCCGCCGGTTGGCCTGCATCAGCGCGCGGGTGCGCTGCGCGACGCGGTCCTCGAGCTGGGTGTTGGCCTCGTGCAGCTGCTGGTAGAGGATCACATTGTCGAACGCGATCGACAGCCGGCTCGAGAAGATCTCGACCAGCGCACGGTCGGTGTCGGAGAGCTGGCGCTCGGCCTGCAGCAGCACCACGACCTCGCGGCCGCTGCCGGTGCGCGAATAGAGCACGCTGCGGTGGTCGGCGAACTCGTTCTTGCGGCGCTGGAACGCTTCCTCCACCATGTGCCTCAGGTCCGGATCGAGTGCCTTCGACGAGGTGGTGCCGATGAAGCGGCTGTAGCAGCCGGAGCAGGCCAGCACCGAGAAATCAGCCGCGGCCGAATTGCCGTCGTCGCGCAGCACCAGAATGCCGGCGCAGTCGACGTTGAGCAGCGAGGCGAGCTGGGTCAGCACGCCCTCGGCCAGCCGCTGCATCGACTTGAAGTCGTACAGCGTCGAGGCCGCGTCGATGATGATCTCGAGCCCGCGCCGCGTCTGCACCATGCGCTCGAGCTGCTGGTAGCTGCGCAGCGCGGCCGTCAGCGACGTGAACAGCTTGTCGGCGGTGAGCTCGGTCTTCGCCTTGTAGTCGTTGATGTCGTATTGCACGATGACGCGCCGTTCCGGCGCCTGGCCGGGCTGGCCGGTGCGCAGGATGATGCGCACGGTCTCGTTCTTGATCTCGTTGCGGATGAACTCGACGAGCTCGAGGCCGGCGACGTCGGTCTCCATGATGACGTCGAGCAGCACGGCTGCGATGTCGGGGTTGTCGCGCATCAGCGTGCGGCCTTCGGCCGCAGAGTAGGCCGAGAGGATCTCCAGCGTCGAACCGTTCAGGTTGTAATCGCTCAGGGCGAAGCGGGTGCCTTCATGGACGGCGTGATCGTCGTCGATGACGGCGATCTTCCATTTGCGGGCCGACGAGTCCTCCGGGGGGCTCTCGGTATCGTCGATCAGTTGGAGGACATCGTCCTGTTCGGCCATTGACTGGTTCCGTCGGCTGCTGCGTCAGTGATCGTGGGCTCGCCCTTGGCTGCCCCCTTGGCGATCCTGGGCATGATAATGCGAAAAGTGGTGCCTTGTCCTACCCTTGACTCCAGCATCATGCGTCCGCCGAGCTGCTGGGTGACGAGGTTATAGACGATGTGGAGGCCGAGGCCCGTACCACCTTCGTTGCGGCGCGTCGTAAAGAACGGGTCGAACGCCTGCCGCTGCACGTCCGGCGTCATGCCAGCCCCGTCGTCCGCGAAGATGATCTCGACATCGTCGGCGCCGCGCCCGCGCGCCGAGATGGTGATGGTGCCGGAGCGGCCATCGGCAAAGGCATGATTGACGGCGTTGAGGAAAAGATTGGTTAAGATCTGGCCATAGGCGCCGGGATAACCGTCGATCAAGAGCCCCTCGGGCACATCGACCGAGAGCGCGATCGCGGCCTTCTTCAGCACCGGCCGCAGGCTCGCCACGATCTGGTCGGTGGATTCGCTCAAGGCAAACTGGCGGCGCTCGGCATGCGAGCGATCGACGGCGACCTGCTTGAACGACTGGATCAGCTCGCCGGCGCGCTGCAGGTTCGCGACCAGTTGCTGCGATGCGTCACGCGAGGCGCGCACGAACTCGTCGAGCTTGGAGCGGCGCAGCGGCTCGGTCTTCAGGTCGTTCTCGAACATCTCGCTGCGGCGGGCGAAGCTCGAGGCCACCGTCAGGCTGATGCCGATCGGGTTGTTGACCTCGTGGGCGACGCCGGCAACGAGGCCGCCGAGCGCGGCGAGACGCTCGGCATCGATCAGGTTCTGCTGCGCGGTATTGAGCTCGAGCAGCGCGCTTTCGGCCTCCTCCTTGGCGGTGCGCAGCTCGTCCTCGGTCTTGCGCTTGGCGATCGCGTTCTCGCGGAACACTTCGACCGCACGCGCCATGGCGCCGACCTCGTCCTTGGCCGAGGTGCCCTGCACCGGCCGGTCGAGATCTCCGGAGGTGATGGTGCGCATCGCGGCCATGATCTGCGCCAGCGGCAGCCGGATCGACAGCGCGATCATGACGCCGGCCGACATGATGACGCCGAGGAAGATCACGGCGATCGACAGCACCCGGCGCGAGATCGAGGTCAGCGTCTTGTCGAACGTCTCCTGCGCCTTCTGCTCGCGCTGGCGCATCTTCACCGAGAGATCGTCGATCGCGCCGATCGCATCCGCCTGGCTGGCGTCGATCGAGTTGCGCAGCAGATCGGTGCGGTTGGTGAGCTGCTCGCTGAGCTTGCCGAGCCCGTCGCGCAGCTCGGCGGTCTTGACCTTGAGCCGCGCCAGCGCCATCCGCTGCAGATCGTTTTCGGCCAGATCGGTCATGACGGGAATCGTCCGCTCGATCGTATCGATGTTGCGGCGGGCTTCCTCGGCCGACGAGGAGGCAAGCGAGAGATAGTAGGCGTTGGCGGCGACCAGCAGCGAGGTGAACGCTTCGCGCGACTTGCCGAGCGCGGGCCAGATCAGTGCGTCGCGATGGCCGGTCGCGCCCTCGATGATCGAATAGAGCCCGGCCATGTCCTTGGTCGGCGACAGCACCTGCTCATCATAGGTCTTGGCGATCCTGGTCTGCACGGTGCGCAGTTCGCCGAAGCCGTCGAGGAAACGGCTGGTGACGCGCTCCAGCTGCTCGACCGAGCCTGACAGCATCGGGTCGGTCGAGGCCCGGTTGGTCAGCGTGCCGAGCACGGCCTCGCGGAGCAGCAGGATTTCCGCGAACAGGTCCGGGCTCGGCTGGTTGATGTAGCGATGGATCAGATTCTGCAGGCGACTGGTCTCGCTTTCGAGCTTGGCCAGGATCTTGTCGGATTCCCGCACCTGGCGGACGTCCTCCCAGGCCGAGCCGAGCACCTTCGCGCCGTTCCAGATCAGCACCGCCAGCACGATCACCACCGCGGAGTTGAGCAGGGCGATCGAAAGGATGCGCCAGCGGATCGGCACCGCGCGCAGCAACTGGACGATGCGGAAACGGCCCTGCGGCCCGAAGGCCGCCCGCCGTCGCATCGTCCCGTCCTGCTTTGATGCGTCCAAGATCCGGTTACTCCATGTTGCGGATGCGTTCGATCAGCGCCGATATCGCCGGATCGCGCTCGGCCCTGGCGTAGATGCCGGCCATTGCAGCTTCGAACGGCTTGCGGTCGATGTCGGCCACGATCTCGACGCCCGCCAGCTCCGCCTGCTTGCGCGAGCGCTCCTCGAGCTCCCGCCACCTCTCGCGCATGTAGACGCTGGAGCGCTGCGCGGCCTCGCGGAAGATCGCCTGCTCTTCCGGCGAGAGGCTGGCCCAGGCCTTTTGCGACATCAGCAGCACGTCCGGACTGAAAGTGTGTTGGGTCAACGTGTAGTAGCGGGCATGTTTGTAGTGACCGGTGGTGACGAAGGACGCCCAGTTGTTCTCGGCGCCGTCGATCAGCCCGGTGGCGAATCCGGTCAGTACCTGGCCGTAGGGCATCTGGACCGGCTGGGCGCCGAGCGCGCGCATCACATCCGACATCCGTTCGGATTGCTGCACGCGCAGCCGCAGTCCCTTGACGTCGTCGAGCGAATGGACCGGGTGGACGCTGTTATAGATCGAGCGGGCGCCGGAATCGTAGAAGGCCAGCCCGACGAAGCCGTGAGCCCCGAGACTGTTCAGGATCTCGCTGCCGATCGGTCCATCCAGCACGTTCTGCAGGTGTTCGGGCGATCGAAACAGGAACGGCATTGCCAGCACGTTGACCGACGGCACCATTGTCCCGATCAGCGCGACATTGGTCCGGTTCAGGTCGATGGCGCCGGCCCGGGTCTGCTCCAGCGTCTCCTTTTCCTCACCGAGCTGGCGGGAATGGAAGACCACGATGCGGTGCCGGCCGGCGGTGCGTTCAGCGATCAGGCGGTCCATGTAATTCAGCGCCTGGACGGTCGGATAGTCCTCATTCTGGGTATCGGCGGTGCGGAATTCGCGCGCAAAAGCGCTCGCCGGGACCGCTGCCCATGACAGCGCGACGGCAAGCATCGTTATCCGCGAAAGGCCGGCGCGGCGGTACACAGGCTACAATTCCCCTTGTGATTTGTGTCCAGGGCGGGAAGAAAAGGTTCAACGCAATTTTAGCAGAATGGCGCTGGTTCGCCATCGGCCAAACGTTAAATCCGCGGTGCAACCTGTGGTGTCGGTTGAATCTGCGGTTGTAGCGCCTTATGAGGGCGTGTTGGCATCCGGGAACGGCTCGTCGTGAAGTTCGCTTTGAAGCTCGCCTTGAAGCTTTTGCACCTCGTCGTCGCGGCTCTTCTGCTTGTGTCGCCGGCGCGAGCGGCCACCGAGATCATGTGGTGGCACGCGATGTCGGGCGAGCTCGGCAAGCAGCTCGAGAAGCTTGCCGCCGATTTCAACGCCTCGCAATCCGACTACAGGATCGTGCCCGCCTACAAGGGCAACTATACCGAGACCGTGACTGCGGCGATCTTCGCCTTCCGCTCGCGCAGCCAGCCGGCGATCGTTCAGGTCAACGAGATCGCGACCGCAACCATGATGGCGGCCCGCGGCGCGATCTATCCGGTGTTCGAGCTGATGCGCGATCAATCCGAGGCATTCGCGCCGTCGGCCTATCTGCCCGCGGTGGCCGGCTACTATGCCGATGTCGACGGCAACATGCTGTCGTTCCCCTTCAATGCCTCGACGCCGATCCTTTACTACAACAAGGATATGTTCCGCTCTGCCGGGCTCGATCCGAGTGTGCCGCCGAGGACCTGGCCGGAGCTCGGCGTCGTGGCCAAGCGGCTGCGCGCGGCGGGCGCGATGTGCGGCGTGACCACGTCGTGGCCGTCCTGGATCAATGTCGAGAACTTCTCCGCCTTCCACAATCTGCCGATCGCAACCAAGGCCAACGGGTTTTCCGGGCTCGACGCCCAGCTGATCTTCAACAACCCTTTGGTGGTGCGCCACATCGCGCAGCTCGCGCAATGGCAGGCCGACAAGACCTTCGACTATAGCGGCCGCGGGCAGGCGGCCGAGCCGCGTTTCCAGAAGGGCGAATGCGGCATCTTCATCGGCTCGTCGGGTACGCGCGCCGACATCAGGGCCAATTCCAAATTCGAGGTCGGCTACGGCATGATGCCGTACGAACCCGACGTGCAGGGCGCGCCGCAGAACTCGATCATCGGCGGCGCGACGCTGTGGGTGCTGCGCGACCGGCCGCGCGCCGAATATGCCGGGGTGGCGAAGTTCTTCGCCTATCTGTCGCGGCCGGAGGTGCAGGCCGCCTGGCACCAGAACACGGGCTACCTGCCGATCACCCGCGCCGCATTCGATCTCACCCGCGCGCAGGGTTTCTACGATCGCAATCCCGGCGCCTCGATCTCGATCGAGGAGGTGACGCTGAAGCCGCCGACCGACCATTCGAAGGGCATCCGCCTCGGCTCGTTCGTCCTGATCCGCGACGTGATCGAGGAGGAGCTCGAGCAGGTGTTCGCCGGCAAGCGATCGGCGCAGGCCGCGATGGACAACGCCGTCGAACGCGGCAACCGCCTGCTCCGCCAGTTCGAGCGCGCCAATCCGGATAGGTGAGGGGCATCCAGACTGCTCAACTGTTTCTCCGTCATCCTGAGAGGATGTGAATGTATCGCTCGCAAGCGGCGCCACACACTCAGGGTCGTCCTGGCGAAAGCCAGGACCCATTACCCCGGCTGCTCATCGTTGCGCGAGGCTAGGGCCGCGATCCCGCTTACAATCAAATTCGGTGGTTATGGGTCCTGGCTTCCGCCAGGACGACAGCGTTGAGAGGCCGCGCGCGAATGCATCTTCCTTCCCTCACCAACTACGACTCCTACCGCGCCTGGCGTGGCGACACGTCGCGCTGGCTGCCGGTCGCGCGCGATATCGCCGATGGCCACGGGCTGTCGTGCGCCGCGCCGCATGTATTCTCGACCGGCACCAATCTGGTTGTCGGGCTCGACGATGGCCTGATCCTCAAGCTCTTCCCGCCGTTTCTGCGCCCGCAATTCGTGTCCGAGCGCGGCGCGCTTGCCGAGTTGCGCGGGCGGCTCGGCATTCCGATTCCCGACCTGGTCGCGGAGGGCGAGCGTGACGGCTGGCCGTATCTCGTCATCACGCACCTCGCCGGCACCGTCGGCTCGGAGGTGTGGCCGGCGCTGCCGGAAGCCGAGCGCGAGCGTGTGCTCGCCGAGATCGGGGCCGTGATCGCCGAGGTGCAGCGCGTGCCGCCCGGCAGCCTGCTCGCGCTCGAGCCGCGCTGGGAGGCGTTCATGCGCACCCAGATCGCGCAGTGCCGGACCCGGCACCAACGGCTCGGCCTGCCGGCGAAATTCCTCACCTCGCTCGGCGATCTGCTGCGTGACGCCACTGAGTTGATCCCGATGACCGCGCCGCCGGTGATCCTGACCGGCGAATACATCCCGGAGAACTTTCTGCTCGGGCGCCGGGCCGACGGCTGGCACGTCGCCGGCCTGTTCGACTTCGGCGACGTCCGGACGGGGTGGGGTGAGTACGATTTGCTCGGCCCCAGCGCCTTCATGGCCGCCGGGCATCCGCGCCGGGTCCGCAGCCTGTTCGATGGTTTCGGCATCTCGCGCACTGACGTGACGTTCATGCTGAAGCGGCGGCTGATGGCGCTCTTGATGCTGCACTCGGCCAGCGATCCACTCCGGCACATCTGCATCGAGCGTTGGCCGGACCAGGTCGATGACTTCGTGCAGTTGCAGGAGCTGATCTGGCCGGATTAGCGCTCTTCCGCGCGCGACATCCATCGCCGGCCACAAAGCAAGCAGGAGTCGTTTCTTGCTCATTCATTGAGCATATCGCGTGTCTTTGTATGCAATTGGCGATGAGAGATTTTGCCCGACCGGGATACCCATCGGCGTTTTCTCTCGCCCCGGCAAGGCATTAGCAGGACATAAGATTTCGTTAAGGGTTGGCACAATCCTTGCGATCTGAGTTCCAAGGCCGTTTCCCAAGGCGTTGGAGCATCACATGAAGCGTCGCGATTTCCTCAAATCGGTGTCCGGACTGGCCGCGGGGGCGCTGGCGCCGACCGCGCCGGCGATCTGGTCACCGGCCAAAGCCGACGCGCGCTCCGAGACGCTGCTCATCGTCTCCGAAGGCGGTCCCAACAATCTCGATATCCACGGCGTCGGCACCAACGTGCCGGGCTACGAGGTGTCGTGGAATTGCTACGACCGTCTGATCAGCCACGAGATGAAGAGCGGTCCGGGCGGCGTGCCCTATTACGACCGCGACAAGTTCAAGCCCGAGCTCGCCGAGGACATCAACATCGGCGACATGTCGGTCACCTTCAAGCTGCGCAAGAACGCCAAATTTCACGACGGCGCGGCTGTCACGGCGAAGGACGTCAAGTGGTCGCTTGATCGTGCCGTCTCTGTCGGCGGCTTCCCGACCTTCCAGATGAGCGCGGGCTCGCTGACCAAGCCCGAGCAGTTCGTGATCGTCGACGACACCACGGTGCGCGTCGACTTCCTGAAAAAGGACAAGCTGACGATCCCCGACCTCGCGGTGATCGTGCCCTGCGTCGTCAACTCCGAACTGGTGAAGAAGAACGCCAGCGAAAAGGATCCGTGGGGCCTCGAATTCACCAAGCAGCAGACCGCGGGCTCCGGCGCCTACAAGGTGACCAAGTGGACCGCCGGCACCGAAGTCGTCATGGAGCGCAACGACGATTGGGTCTGCGGTCCGCTGCCGAAGATCAAGCGCGTGATCTGGCGCATGGTGCCGCAGGCCGGCAACCGCCGCGCGTTGCTCGAGCGCGGTGATGCCGACATCTCCTACGAGCTGCCGTTCAAGGATTTCCAGGAGATGAAGGCGAACGGCAAGCTCAACGTGGTCTCGCTGCCGTTCTCCAACGGCATCCAGTATATCGGCATGAACGTGACCAAGCCGCCGTTCGACAATCCCAAGGTGCGGCAGGCGATGGCCTACGCGATGCCGTACCAGAAGATCATGGATGCGGTGCTGTTCGGTCTCGCCAACCCGATGTTCGGCGCAGCAAAGGACAAGCCGACCGAGGTCGCCTGGCCGCAGCCGACCAAATATTACACCGACATGGAGAAGGCCAAGGCGCTGCTCGCTGAGGCCGGCTACGCCAACGGTTTCGAGACCACGATCTCGTTCGACCTGAATTTCGCTGGAGTCAACGAGCCGCTCTGCGTGCTGGTGCAGGAGAGCCTCGCGCAGCTCGGCATCAAGACCACGATCAACAAGGTGCCCGGCGCCAATTGGCGCACCGAGCTCACCAAGAAGGAAATGCCGCTGTTCACCAACGTGTTCTCGGGCTGGCTCGATTATCCCGAGTACTTCTTCTACTGGTGCTATCACGGCAACAATTCGATCTTCAATACGATGAGCTACAAGTCGCCCGAGATGGACAAGCTCATCGACGGCGCGCGCATCGCCGCCGCGAATGGCGACACCGCGGCCTACGACGCCGACGTGAAGGGCTTCGTCGATCTCGCCTTCGCCGACATCCCGCGCATTCCGCTCTATCAGCCCTTCGTCAACGTCGCGATGCAGAAGAACGTGACCGGCTACGAATACTGGTTTCACCGCCGGCTGGACTATCGCGCGATGGCGAAGGGGTGAGGCGGTGATGAGCGCGCGCGACCCACTCGCGTGTGTCGACCTCGTTAGTGAGGTGAGCACGCTTCTCAGGCTCCCTCTCCCGCTTGCGGGGGAGGGCGGGGTGGGGGTGCTTCCACATTGGGAATCCCTGAGTGGAGAGAGCCCCCACCCGCCGCGCTCTTCGATCGCGTCAGCCTCCCCCGCAAGCGGGAGAGGCGAAGTAAGCCAGCCGATAAGCTCGTGCGTCCCATATGCGATTGTCCTGCCTTGTGGGGGAGGGAGCCCGTCCAGTCCCGTTGTGGCTTTGCGCGATCCAGCCGGGAGCACGCCATGCTGACCCTGATCGGCAAGCGGCTGCTGTTCGCGATCCCCTCGCTGATCGGGGTCGTGATCGTGACGTTCCTTTTGACGCGCGCGCTGCCGGGCGATCCCGCGGCGTATTTTGCCGGGCCGGCGGCCACCAAGGAGGCGGTCGACCAGATCCGGAAGAAGCTCGGCTTCGACAAGCCGCTGATCGAGCAGTTCGTCCGCTACACCAACGATCTCGCCCACGGCGATCTCGGCACGTCGCTGACCACGGGCCAGCCGGTGGCAGCCGAACTGCGCAACCGCCTGCCGGCGTCGGCCGAGCTCACCCTGCTCGGCCTCGTCGTCTCCATCGTGATCGCGATCCCCCTCGGCGTGCTGGCGGCGACGCGGCCGGGCTCCTGGATCGACCATCTCTGCCGCGTCACCACCACGGCCGGCGTGTCGCTGCCGGTGTTCTTCACCGGGCTCGTGCTGGTCTATGTGTTCTATTTCCGGTTCGGCTGGTCGCCGGCGCCGCTCGGCCGGCTCGACGTGTTCGCCAGCGCGCCGCCGACGGTCACCGGCTTCTATCTCATCGACACGCTGATCGCGCGGGACTTCGAGGCGTTTCGCTCGGCGCTCAGCCAATTGATCCTGCCGGCGGTGACGCTCGCGATCTTCTCGCTGGCGCCGATCGCGCGGATGACGCGGGCCTCGATGCTGGCGGTGCTGGCGTCCGACTTCGTCCGCACCGCGCGCGCGAGTGGCCTGTCGCCCGGCAAGGTGATCGTCACCTACGCCTTCCGCAACGCGATGCTGCCGGTCATCACCACGCTCAGCATGGTGTTCTCCTTCCTGTTGGGCGCCAATGTGCTGGTGGAGAAGGTGTTCGCCTGGCCCGGCATTGGCTCCTACGCGGTCGAGGCGCTGATCGCGTCCGACTTCGCGCCGGTGCAGGGCTTCGTGCTGACCATGGCGGTCATGTACGTGCTGCTCAATCTGATGATCGACATTCTCTACGGCGTGATCGATCCGCGCGTCAGGCTGGAGGGCTAGAGCATGAGTACCGTAGCTCCAACCGTCGAACCCGCAGGCCCCGCCCGCACGTCGGGGCTTGCCGCTGCTTTTGAGCAGACCCGCTACGTCTTGAGCGAAAACAAGGTCACCGGCTTTGCCTTCGCGCTGCTGGTCCTGATCCTGTTTGCCGCGCTGTTCGGGCCCTATGTCGTGCCGTACGACCCGCTCGCATCGGACACCGCCGCAGCATTGAAGCCGCCGTCCGCCGCGCACTGGTTCGGCACCGATCAGCTCGGCCGCGACATTTTCAGCCGCGTCATCGTCGCGACACGGCTAGACACCTTCATCGCGGTCGCCTCCGTGGTGCTGGTGTTCCTGATGGGCGGGCTGGCCGGCATCGCCGCCGGCTATTTCGGCGGCTGGACCGACCGCATCGTCGGCCGCATCGCCGACACCATCATGGCATTTCCGCTGTTCGTGCTGGCGATGGGCATCGTCGCGGCGCTCGGCAACACCGTGCAGAACATCATCATCGCCACCGCGATTGTGAACTTCCCGCTCTATGCCCGCGTCGCGCGCGCCGAGGCCAATGTCCGCCGCAACGCCGGCTTCGTGCAGGCGGCGCGGCTCTCGGGCAATGGCGAATACCGCATCCTGCTCGGGCACATCCTGCCGAACATCATGCCGATCATGATCGTGCAGATGTCGCTGACCATGGGCTATGCGATCCTCAACGCCGCGGGCCTGTCCTTCATCGGGCTCGGCGTCCGGCCGCCGACCGCGGAGTGGGGCATCATGGTCGCCGAGGGCGCAGGGTTCATGGTGTCGGGCGAATGGTGGATCGCACTGTTTCCGGGCCTGGCGCTGATGATCGCGGTGTTCTGCTTCAACCTGCTCGGCGACGGCCTGCGCGACATCGTCGACCCGAAGCGGAGGACGTGATGCCTGTCCCATCCAGGTATTATATTACCACTTCACTCCTTTGCATGGGGTTGTTTTGCGGATTTTTGGATGACGCATCCCATGAGGGGAGGTGCGCATGACCGCCCAGCCGCTGCTCGACGTCAGCGACCTCACGGTCGAGTTCACCACCCGCCGCGGCATCGTCAAGGCGGTGCAGCACGTCAACATATCCATCGGCAAGGGCGAGACCGTCGGCATCGTCGGCGAGTCCGGCTCCGGCAAGTCGGTGACCTCCTATGCCGTGATGCGGATTCTCGATCGCGCCGGCCGGATCGCCGAGGGCTCGGTGAAGTTTTCCGGCATCGACGTCAAGTCGGCGACCGAGAGCCAGATGCGCGATCTGCGCGGCCGGGAAGTCTCGATGATCTTCCAGAACCCGCGCGCCGCGCTCAATCCGATCCGCAAGGTCGGGCACCAGATCGAGGACGTGTTGCGCCAGCACGTCCAGCAGGCGCAGGTCACCGATCGCGGCGAGAAGGCGATCGAGGCGCTGGAGCAGGTCAAGATCGCGCGCGCACGCGAGCGCTACCATGCCTATCCGTTCGAGCTGTCGGGCGGCATGTGCCAGCGCGTCGTCATCGCGCTGGCGCTGGCCTGCAATCCGCAGCTTCTGATCGCCGACGAGCCGACCACCGGGCTCGACGTCACCACCCAGAAGGCGGTGATGGATCTGATCGTCGAGCTGACCCGGCGCCGATCGATGTCGACGATCCTGATCACGCATGACCTCGGCCTCGCCGCCGCCTATTGCGACCGCGTCGTGGTGATGGAGAAGGGCCGCGTGGTCGAGACCGCAAAGTCGGCTGACATCTTCGCCGCGCCCCGGCACGCCTACACCCGGAAGCTGATGCGCGCGACGCCGCGGGTCGGGGTGTCGCTCCGGGATCTGTTGCCGGAGGAAGACTCTTCCGCCTCGTCCCGCGCGCGGGGAGAGGCCGACACGCTCGGCAGCGCACTTGCGCGCCAGAGCGTGGCGGGTGAAGGGGACTCTCCGCATACTGCACGCGCGGATACAGCCCCTCACCCCGACCCTCTCAGAGCGAGCTACGTTCGTCTCGACCCCGCGAAGGGCGGGGAGAGGGAGCAGAAGCAGCCCCTCCTGTCAGTCGAAAAGCTCGTCAAGGACTATCCGCGCCAGGGCGCGGGCGGGGTGCTGGCAAAGCTGTTCGGGCGCAAGCCGCCGGTCGAGGAGGATATCTTCCGTGCGGTCGACGGCATCAGTTTCTCGATCGACCATGGCGAGAGCGTCGGGCTGGTCGGCGAATCCGGCTGCGGCAAGTCGACGACGTCGATGATGGTGATGCGGCTGCTGGACCAGACTTCCGGCCGCATCATGTTCGATGGCGAGGACATCGGCGGCATCGCGCCGCAGTCGTTCGCGCGATTGCCGGGGCGCAGCCAGATCCAGATGGTGTTCCAGGATCCGACCGACAGCCTTAACCCGCGCTTCACCGCGGCGCGCGCGATCGCGGACCCGATCATGCAGCTCGGCGACATCAAGGGGCGTGACGCGCTCCGCGACCGCTGCGAGGAACTCGCGCGGCTGGTCGGCCTGCCGGTCAATCTGTTGGACCGCTTCCCGCACCAGCTCTCCGGCGGCCAGAAGGCCCGCGTCGGCATCGCGCGCGCCATCGCGCTGCACCCGAAGCTCGTCATCCTCGACGAGCCGACCGCGGCACTTGATGTCTCGGTGCAGGCGGTGGTGCTCAATTTGCTGCAGGACCTCAAGCAGTCGATGGGCATGAGCTATTTGTTCGTGTCGCACGACCTCAATGTCGTGCGCCTGCTGTGTGATCGCGTCATCGTGATGCGCGCCGGTCGCATCGTGGAGCAGGGCACATCCGAACACGTCTTGGGCAATCCGCAGGATGCCTATACAAGGGAGTTGCTGACGGCGATCCCGCATCCACCTCTGCCGGTGTCTTGACGCATGATCCGGAAAAGTGGGGACCGGTTTTCCTCGCGACAAACGCGGAACGCGTTTGCGCGGAGATCATGCGCAAAATCGTTATTGGGAGCGAAATGACCGATCATCTCGACGACTATATGAACGCCGTCGCCCGCGCGATGGCGTTGCCGTTGGAGGACGCCTGGCGTCCGGCGGTGCGCGCCAATCTCGACGTCTCGCTGCGGCTGGCGCGGCTGGTCGATGACTTCCCGCTGCCGGACGACGTCGTGTCGGCCGCCGTCTATTCGACCTGAGATCGCGATGTCCGAAACTCCCGCTTCCATGTCGGCCGCCGAGATCGCGCAGGCCGTATCGAGCCGCAAGATCACGGCTCTTGCCGCGACCGAGGCTGCGCTCGCGCGGATCGCGGCGCATGACAAGGTCCTCAATGCCTTCACCGACGTCACCGCCGATCGCGCGCGTGCCAGGGCCAGCGCGGTCGATGCCGCGATCGCCGCCGGTCAGCCGGTCGGCGCGCTCGCCGGCGTGCCCTTCGCGGTCAAGAACCTGTTCGATGTGCAGGGTCTTCCGACCCGCGCCGGCTCGAAGATCAACCGCGACCTGCCGCCGTCGCCGCGCGACGCGACGCTGATCGAGCGGATGGAAGCGGCCGGTGCGGTGCTGGTCGGCGCGCTCAACATGGGCGAATACGCCTACGACTTCACCGGCGAGAACGTGCATGACGGTCCGTCGCGCAATCCGCATGATCCGGCGCGGATGACCGGTGGCTCCTCCGGTGGCTCCGGCAGCGCCGTCGGCGGCGCGCTGGTGCCGATCGCGCTCGGCTCCGATACCAACGGCTCGATCCGCGTGCCGTCGTCGTTCTGCGGCACGTTCGGCCTGAAGCCGACCTATGGCCGGCTGTCGCGCGCGCGGTCGTATCCGTTCGTCGCCAGCCTCGATCACCTCGGCCCGCTGGCGCGCGGCGTGAAGGATCTCGCGCTCGCCTATGACGCCATGCAGGGACCTGACGCCGATGATCCGGCCTGCATCGTGCAGTCGGTCGAGCCGACCGTGCCGTTGCTTGCCAATGATATCGGTGGGCTGCGGGTTGCGATCGCCGGCGGCTATTTCCAGCAGAATCTGTTTCCGGAGGCAACAGAGGCGGTCGCGCGCGTCGCGAAGGCGCTCGGTGCCACGCGCACCGTGGAGCTTCCCGAAGCGGCGCGCGCCCGTGCCGCGGCCTACATCATCACCACGACCGAGGGTGCCGCGCTGCATCTCGATCACCTGCGCGAGCGTCCCAACGATTTCGATCCGGCGGTGCGCGACCGTCTCATTGCGGGCGCGATGATCCCGGCGGTCTATGTCGACAAGGCGCAGAAATTCCGCCGCTGGTATCGCGCCAGGGTGCTGGAGCTGTTCCAGTCGGTCGACGTGATCCTGGCGCCGGCGACGCCGTGCACCGCGCCGAAGATCGGCCAGGCCAATTTCACGCTCGACGGCGTCGAGCTTCCGGTGCGCGCCAATATCGGCATCCACACCCAGCCGATCTCCTTCATCGGCCTGCCGGTGGTCGCCGTGCCGGTGCCGCTCGAACCGATGCCGATCGGCGTGCAGATCATCGCGGCGCCCTGGCGCGAGGACGTCGCGCTGCGGGTCGCCTACGCGCTGGAACAGATGGGCGTCGTGGCCGCGCCGGCGCCGAGAGGACTCTGATATGGATATCGATCTTCCCGACGTCGTCGCTGAGGTCACCGCGCAGTTCCAGCGATATGAGAAAGCGCTGGTCTCGAACGATGTTGCGGTGCTCGACGAACTGTTCCGCGACGACCGCCGGACGCTGCGTTACGGCATTGGCGAGAACCTTTATGGCTATGCCGAGATCATGGCGTTTCGCGCCGGACGCTCGCCGGTCGGGCTGATGCGCAAGATCGAGCGCACCGTGATCACGACCTATGGCCGCGACACCGCAATTGCCTCGACGCTGTTCTACCGGGACAGCGCACCGGGTAGAGTGGGGCGGCAGATGCAGACCTGGATTCGCTTCCCCGAGGGCTGGAGAATCGTCGCGGCCCATGTCAGCGTCATCGATGAACCCAAAGGTGCTTGAAGGGCGCTCGAGGATGAGCCTGGACGATCTGCCGCAGGGCGCAGAATCCGAGATGACGGTGCGCCGCATCGATCGGCCGTCGTCGCTGGTCGACAAGATCACCCGTGCCGAAGAGCTGCGGCTGCAGCTCGCCGACGAGATCGTGCGCGGCACGCTGCCGCCGGGGGCCGGGCTCGACGAGACCGACCTTGCACGGCGATTCAACGTCTCGCGCACCCCGGTGCGCGAAGCGCTGCGGCAGCTTGCCGCCAGCGGCCTGATCGATGCCCGCGCGCATCGCGGCGCCGTGGTGGCGCGGCCCTCCCTTGAACGGCTCACCGGCATGTTCGAGGCGATGGCCGAGCTGGAGGCGATCTGCGCCGGCTTTGCCGCCGAGCGGATGACGCCGGCGGAGCGCCACGCGCTGGAAGCGATCCACGAGGAATTGCGGGTGCTGAGCTATACCGGCAATCCCGAGCGCTTCCACGAGGTCAATGAGCGCTTCCACAACGCAATCTATGCCGGCTCGCAGAACGCCTATATTGCCGAGATCACGCTGGCGACGCGGGTGCGCGTGCAGCCGTTCCGCCGCGCCCAGTTCCGCAACCTCGGGCGTTTGGCAAAATCCCACGCCGAGCACGACCGCGTCGTCGTCGCCATCATGCGCGGCGACAAGACAGGCGCCGCCGCGGCGATGCGCGCCCATATCGAGCAGGTGCGCGGGGAGTACGAGACCTACGCGGTGTCGGTGTAGCTTCTTCTTACCTCGCCCCGCTTGCGGGGCGAGGGAGCGCACCGCCGGAGCGGCTAGGCTCTCGCCCTCTCCGCCATGAACGCCCGCCAGCCGCCATAGGATGAAATATCGCTCGCGCCATGGATCGCGGCAGGCTCGACGATGAAGCCCTTGGCCTGCCGGCCGTCGGCGAGCCTGATCGTGCCGATCGACAGCGGCGGCGGGATCGCGGCGACGAATTTTCCGAACGCTCCCGGTGACATCGCCCACAGTTCGAGCTTGATCGATGCGCCCGCGCCGGCCTCGATGCGCAGCATGCCGGGCTTGGGCGGCGTGGTGTCGAGTGCGTAGAGCTTGTAGTCCGGTGCGGTGACCGCCTCTTCCATCAGGCGCGCATCGAGCGTCGTCAGCTCGTGGTTCAGCGCCATGCCGGAGAGATGCGCGCCGACCACCGCGATGGTGATCTCACCGGAGCCGGCCTCCATCGGCGCGGCGGCGAGCGGCGGCTGCGGAAGTGAATTGGCGCCGATCGCCAGTCCGGTGTCGGCATGGAAGACACGGCCGATGCCGGCAAGCTGGGCGTCGCGGCCGGCGGGGGCCAGCAGCGTGATGCCGAACGGCGCGCCGTCGGGCCGCATCGCGGCCGGCAGCGCCAGGCCGCACATATCGAGCAGGTTGACGAAATTGGTGTAGCTGCCGAGCCGCGAGTTGAGCTCGATCGGATTGGCGAGCACATCAGCGGTGGAATAGACGGTCGGAGCGGTCGGCAGCACGATCGCATCAAGGTGTGCGAGGCTGCGCTCGGCGACGCGGCGCAGCGCCTCGAGGCGATACAGCGCCGAGAAGGTATCCGCAGCGGTGGGACGCGATCCGCCGACGGTGATCTCGCGCGTCACCGGATGGACCGCCTCGGGCGACGACGCCAGCAAGTCGCGGATCACGAGATAGCGTTCCGCCACCCACGGGCCCTCATAAAGCAGCCGCGCGGTCTCGTAGAACGGCTCGAGGTCGAACTCGACGAGGTCGGCGCCGAGCGCCTGCCAGCGCTTGCACGCCTCGCCATAGGCTTTCTCGGCCTCATGATCGCCGAAGAATTTCAGCTGACCGCTTTGGGGAATGCCGAGCTTCAGCTTCGCCGGAAAGCTCGCGAGAGACGCCAGCGGCCGGTCGCGCGAGAACGGATCGGCGTCATCCGGCCCGGCCATCACGGCGAGTGCCGCCAGCGCATCGTCGACGGTGAGCGAGAAGATCGAGACGCAGTCGAGCGTGCGGCAGGCCGGCACGACGCCGCTGGTCGAGATCAGCCCGAGGCTCGGCTTGAGCCCGACGATGTTGTTGAGCATCGCCGGGACGCGGCCGCTGCCTGCGGTGTCGGTGCCGAGCGCAAGCGGCACGAGGCCCGCGGAGACCGCGACCGCGGAGCCCGAGCTCGATCCGCCCGGCACCAGATCGCCGCGCACCGGATTCCTGGGAATGCCGTAGGGCGAGCGCACGCCGACCAGGCCGGTGGCGAACTGGTCGAGATTGGTCTTGCCGATGATGATGGCGCCGGCCGCACGCAGTTTTGCCACTGCGGTGGAGTCCTGTGCCGGCACATACGAGAACGCCGGGCAGGCGGCGGTGGTAGGCAGTCCCGCGACGTCGATATTGTCCTTGACCGCGACCGGCACGCCGTAGAGCGGCAACGTCGGATCTGCGAGCTGCGAGGCCTCGGCAAGCGCATCCTTCTCGTCGCGCAGGCTGATGAAGATGGCGGGATCGTTGTGCTCGCGGATGCGCTGGTAGCAGCGCGCCACGGTTTGGGCTGGCGTCATGGTGCCGGCGCGGTGCGCGGCGACGATCGCGGCGACAGTTTCAGTCACGTGCTTGGCCTCATCTCGTGGGCGGGAGGCGTCGGAAGCCATCCGCAAGGGAATTGCAGCCTGAGCGAAGCAAGCAATGTGCCATTGTGTACAATTCGCCCGCGTCTGTTGCGAGGCGGATTATTACACAATATCAGTCGCTTGAAATGCCTGTCGGGAATGGATGCCGGCTCGCTTGAGAGAGTATCTGCCCAATTTAGAGGCAGGTCTGATCAAGCCGAAATCTCGTCGCGAGGTCAGGTGAAGCAGGCGAGGATCTGCAGCAGCTGCTCGCGATTTTCCTTGCCGATCTTCTCGGCGACATGCCGTTCATGCTCGGCCGCGAGCCGCTTGAACTGCGCCAGCGCGGTCTTGCCGCGCCCGGTCAGATGCAGCGCGTGGGAGCGGCGGTCGGTGGCGGAGGGGACGCGGCTGACGAACTCGCGGTCTTCCAGGCTGTCGAGCAGATGCACCAGCCGCGCGCGCTCGATCCCGAGCCGCTTTGCCACCGCCATCTGGCTGAGGCCCGGATTGGCCCCGATCACGGTCATCACCGAATATTGGGTCGGGCGGATATCGACGGTTGCCAGCGTCTTGATGAAGTCCTGAAAGATCCAGAGCTGGAAGCGCCGCACCGCATAGCCGGCGTGACCGACCAGCGCGTCGAGGCCGATGTCGTCGCCGTTGGGCGCCTGTCCATTCGCCGTGTGCACCCGGGGGCGGATTGCTGCTGCCGTTCCTGCCGGCTTGCGCGATGTCTTTTGCTGGACTGCCATGACCGCAAGGCTAGCGCGCCCAAGGCGGGATGGAAAGATTGTTGTTGACGACAACAATTGATGTCCGCAACATTATGATCAAAGAGCCCGGCCGGGACCGCGGCGCCGCACCATGTTGCGGCGCGATCCCGATAAGACACGGGTGACAAGACTTGGGTGACAAGACTTGGGCGAGGAGGAAACCATGACGATGGCCGCCGCCAGCGGAGACAATCCGAGCAGCCTGTTCGCGACGCCCGCGATCGTTGCGGTCAGCCGCAACGATGGCAGCATCCTGGTCCGCTCCACCACGCCGCTGAAGCAGGGTGCCCGCTGCATCGGCGACTGGCTGGAGCATTGGGCGCGGCAGGCCCCGGATCGCATCTTTCTCGGCGAGCGCGCCAATGCCGAGGCGCCCTGGAGCACCGTCAGTTATCGCGACGCGCTCGGCATCGTGCGGCGGGCCGCATCATGGGTCCTCGCGCAGGGGCTGAGCCCGGAACGGCCGCTCGTCATCCTCGCCGACAACGGCATCGACCACGCGTTGTTTGCGCTCGCCGCGCAGCATGTCGGCGTGCCCTCGGCCGCGATCTCGCCGGCCTACTCCTTGATGTCGAAAGACTTCGACAAGTTGAAGAGCATGGTCAGCCTGCTCGACCCCGGCGCGATCTACGTCACGGGCACAGGGTTGTTCGCGGCGGCGCTTGGCGCAATCAGGCCGCTGCATCGCGCAACCATCGTCAGCGGCAATCCCGACGATGCCGACGCATTGCCGTTCCGCACCGTCGCTGCCACGCCGGAAGCGCCCGGGGTCGCCACGGCGTTCGCGGCGGTGACACCGGACACGATCGCAAAATTCCTGTTCACCTCGGGCTCGACAGGGACGCCGAAGGCCGTGATCAACACCCAGCGCATGCTGACCTCGAGCCAGCAGGCCAAGGCGCAGACCTGGACGTTCCTCGAGCAGTCGCGCGATGATCTGCTCATCCTGGACTGGCTGCCCTGGAGTCACACCTTCGGCGCCAACCACAATTTCAACCTGGTGCTGCGCAACGGCGGCACGCTCTATATCGACGGCGGCAAGCCGGCGCCCGGCCTGTTCGCGACCTCGCTCGCCAACCTGCGCAGCGTGGTGCCGACGGTCTATTTCAACGTGCCGCGCGGCTTCGACATGCTGATCGCGGCGCTGCGCACCGACGACGAACTGCGCAGAAAATTCTTCGAGGGCACCAAATTCGCCTTCTATGCCGGCGCGGCGCTGCCGCAGAACCTGTGGGACGCGCTGGAGGACTTATCGCTGCGGACCGTCGGCCGCCGGCTGCCGATGGTGTCGGCCTGGGGCTCGACCGAGACCTCGCCGCTCGCGACCGACTGCCACTTACTGGCCAAACGCTCCGGCAATATCGGTGTGCCGATCCCCGGCACCGAGCTCAAGCTGGTGCGGTCGGGCGACAAGCTCGAGGTCCGCGTGCGCGGGCCCAACGTCACGCCGGGCTACTGGAAGGCGCCCGAGCTGACCGCTGAGGCCTTCGACGACGAGGGTTTTTACAAGATCGGCGACGCCGTCACCTTCGCGGATCCCGCACGGCCCGATCTCGGCCTGTTCTTCGACGGCCGCGTGGCCGAGGATTTCAAGCTCAATTCCGGCACCTGGGTCAGCGTCGGCACCTTGCGCGTCGCCGGCATCGCGGCGCTGGCGCCGCTCGCGCAGGACATCGTCGTCACCGGCCATGGCCGCGACGAGGTGCGCTTCCTGGTGTTTCCGAACCTCGCCGCCTGCCGTTCGCTGGCTGGGCTGCCCGATGGCGCCGATGCGCGGGAGGTGATCGGTCATCCGGCGGTCCGTTCCGCGATCGGGCAGGGGCTGGCACGGCTGAAGGCGCAAGGCGGCCATTCCTCCGGCCACGCCGCCCGCGCGCTGCTGCTGGCCGAGCCCGCCTCGGTCGACGGCGGGGAGATCACCGACAAGGGCTACATCAACCAGCGCGCCGTGCTGACGCGCCGCGCCGCAGCGGTGGCGGTATTGGAGGACGACGGGTCGGGTGAGCCGATCCGCTGCGCGGGGTGAGATTGGGGGTAGAAAAGGCGGACGTAAGGAAGGCACCAGCGGAAGGGTTCCCTCCCCCCTTGCGGGGGAGGGTTAGGGAGAGGGGTACCGCTTGCTCCGCTGCCGATTGAACACGAGGACACGCGTTCGTCGGTGAGCCAAGTCGTTGATGTGGCGTTGCGCAACGGCTCGAGTTGAGCCCGGGGCCACCCCTCTCCCCAGCCCTCCCCCGCAAGGGGGGAGGGAGCCTGAGGAGTGTGCTCGCCTGACCTGATGGCGGCGTCACGTCCCTCCGCTTGCGACCCGACGACGCAGTGCATCATCTGTTTTTAGTTGCCCTAGCAACTAGTCTGTGCGAGTTTCCGCACCCATAGGGACAGGGCCGGTCAACGGCCACGCGTTTGGGAGGAAAATGTTGCGCAGCACGGCGCGAGCGGCACGCATGGACAATCGGGCGAAGACCGTGGGGGTGCCGGACGCCGCCCGTGGCCCGGCCGCGCCGTCAGGTCGTGCTTTGCCCGGTGACGGCGCCGAGATTCTCGTGCAGCCGGCGCAGCAGCTCGATCAGCACCTCGCGCTCGTCCTTCTTCAGGCACGCCAGCAGCCGCCGCTCGCGCTCCAGCGCCGCGACGATGACCTTGTCGTGGATGGCGCGGCCGCGCGCGGTCAGCGTGATCGAATGGGTGCGGCCGTCGTCCGGCGCAGTGCGGATCGTCAGCAGGCCGCGCTTCTGCAATGCGGTGAGGTTGCGGCTGACCGGCCCCTTGTCGAAGCCGATCACCTGGCAGATCCGGGAGGCGGGAATGCCCGGCTCGATCGCCAGTTGCGAGATGATCCGCCACTCGGTGACGTTGACGCCGAAATTCTTCTGGTAAAACGCGGTGGCGCTGTTCGACAGCTTGTTGCCGATGAAGGTGATGAACGCCGGCACATAGCGATCAAGGTCCAGCAGCGGGCCGTCGCTGGCGTCTGCGGGATCGGCCGGTCTCGGCCGGCGCGGCTTTCGGGGGAGGGGCTGGCTGCTCATCTCTCAAATCATCGCTGCGAAACTGTCCGGGAGCAATAGATATGCGGCCCGTGTCGACAAGATCAAACCTCGGGAGGTCCCGATGACTGCAACAGAAGCTGCGTCCGTCCCGCATCTCGACGTCGATCCGTTCGCGCTCGAGTTCTTCGCCGATCCATTCCCGACCCATGAGCGGCTGCGCGAGGCCGGGCCGGTGGTCTATCTCGACAAGTGGAATGTCTATGGCGTGGCGCGCTACGCCGAGGTCCATGCGGTGCTGAACGATCCCGCGACCTTCTGCTCCAGCCGTGGCGTCGGCCTGAGCGACTTTTCCAAGGAGAAGCCGTGGCGGCCGCCGAGCCTGATCCTGGAGGCCGACCCGCCCGCGCACACCCGGACCCGCACCGTGCTGAGCACGGTGTTGTCGGCGACCGTGATGAAGCAGCTTCGCGGGCAATTTGCCGCCGCCGCGGAGGCCCGCCTCGATGCGCTGCTGGAGAAGCGCAGGTTCGACGCGATCACGGACCTTGCGGAAGCCTATCCGTTGTCGATATTCCCGGATGCGCTCGGCCTGAGGCCGGAGGGCCGCGAGCATCTGCTGCCCTATGCCAGTCTTGTGTTCAACGCCTTCGGCCCGCCGAACGAGCTCCGCAAGGAGGCGATCGAGCGCTCGGCGCCGCATCAGGCCTATGTCGCCGAGCAATGCCAGCGCGACAATCTCACCCCGGGCGGCATCGGCGCCTGTATTCACGCCCATGTCGATACCGGCGCCATTACCGCGACCGAGGCGCCCCTGCTGGTGCGTTCGCTGCTGTCAGCCGGTCTCGACACGACCGTCAACGGCATCGGCGCCGCCGTCTACTGCCTCGCCCGCTTCCCCGAACAGTTCGAGAAACTGCGCAACGATCCGACGCTGGCGCGCAACGCCTTCGAGGAAGCCGTGCGGTTCGAAAGTCCGGTCCAGACTTTCTTCCGCACCACGACCCGCGACGTCGAGCTCAGTGGGGCCAGCATCGGCGAAGGCGAGAAGGTGCTGATGTTCCTGGCTGCGGCCAATCGCGATCCGCGCCGCTGGGAGGCGCCCGACAGCTACGACATCACCCGTCGCACGTCGGGTCACGTCGGCTACGGTTCGGGCATCCATATGTGCGTCGGCCAGCTCGTCGCCCGTCTCGAAGGCGAGGTGATGATGGCGGCGTTGGCGCGTCGTGTCGCCAGGATCGACATCACCGGCGAGCCGAAGCGCCTTTTCAACAACACGCTGCGCGGGCTCAGCAGCCTGCCGGTCGAGATCACGCCGGCCTGACGAGACGCTCAAGACCGGCAAAAGGTCGATTGAGGAAACATGGGAGGGAGACGATGA
Source organism: Bradyrhizobium ferriligni (assembly GCF_056837965.1). Taxonomy (NCBI): domain Bacteria; kingdom Pseudomonadati; phylum Pseudomonadota; class Alphaproteobacteria; order Hyphomicrobiales; family Nitrobacteraceae; genus Bradyrhizobium; species Bradyrhizobium ferriligni. Next base: position 98,477 of record NZ_JBXEJO010000018.1, on the reverse strand, counting down.
GGGGCTTCGGGGTTGGGCGATTGAGGATCGGACTTGCGCTGGCATTGGCCTGCGCCGCGGGCAGCGCACGCGCGGAGATTTCCGGCGATGTGGTGCGCGTCGGCGTGCTCAACGACATTTCCGGCATCTTCCAGGACACCAACGGCATGGGTTCGGTGGAAGCCGCGCGCATGGCCGCGGAGGATTTCAATGGCGGCGGCAAGGGCATCAAGGTCGAGATCGTCTATGCCGATCACCAGAACAAGGCCGATGTGGGCTCGGCGATCGCGCGCAAATGGCTCGATGTCGAAGGCGTTGATGCCATCGTCGACGTGCCGAACTCGGCGGTCGGGCTCGCCATCAACACCATCCTGCGCGATAGCCGGATGACGTTCCTGGCGTCGTCGACCGCGAGCTCCGATCTCACCGGCAAGGCCTGCTCGCCGAACACCATTCAATGGGTCAACGACGCCTGGGCCACCGGCAACACCACCGCGGCCGCGATGATGCAGCGCGGTGGCAAGGACTGGTACTTCGTGACCGTCGATTATGCACTCGGCAAAGGCATTGAAGCCGAAGCGACGAACTACATCGAGAAGCACGGCGGCAAGGTTTTGGGCTCGAGCAAGCATCCGCTCGGCACGTCGGACTTCGCGTCCTTCCTGCTCCAGGCGCAGAGCTCGAAAGCAAAAGTGATCGGGCTCGCCAATGCCGGCGGCGACACCATCAATGCGGTGAAGCAGGCGGCCGAGTTCGGCATCCAGCAGGGCGGCCAGACCATGGTGGCGTTCCTGCTGTTCGTGAACGACATCCACGGCATGGGCCTGAAGGTCGCGCAGGGCCTGCAATTGCTGGAAGCCTTCTACTGGGACATGAACGACGATACCCGCGCGTTCGCAAAACGCTTTGCCGCGCGTCCCGGCATGAACGGCAAGATGCCGAGCGGCAATCAGGCCGGCGTCTACGCCTCGACGCTCGCCTACCTCAACGCGGTTGCCGCCACCGGCAGCGACGACGCCAAGGCGGTGGTGCCGCAGATGAAGACCTTCAAGGGCAAGGACAGACTGTTCGGCGAAACCACGATCCGCCAGGACGGCCGCGTCATCCACCCGATGTATCTGTTCGAGGTGAAGAAGCCGGACGAGTCGAAGTACCCCTACGACTATTACAAGCTGATCGCGACCATCCCGGCCGACCAGGCGTTCCGGCCGATCGCCGATGGCGGGTGTTCGCTGGTGAAGTGAGCCGCGCCGCGAACACCGCTGCGCCCCCTCTCCCACGCCACTCGGGTTTACCCGAGTGGCGCTATTTCAAGTTGTCGAAGTCGGATAAATCCGACTTCGACTGGGAGAGGGTTGGGGTGAGGGTATCTCTCCATGCGGCGTGCTGCGCGGAGAGACCGCGACCCCTCACCCGGATCGCATTTCGCTTCGCTTCATGCGTTCCGGCCTCTCCCACAAGGGGAGAGGCGGACCGAATGTGCGGTGCGCTGTTCGTGAACTCGCTACGCTGCCTTCGCCGCTCCGTCAGCCACCTTGACCCGCCCCAGCATCTCGGCCGCCGTCATCACATGTGCGGTTGAGAATGCGAGGATGGTCAGCGTGGCGCGGTGCACCTCCTCGGCGGACAGCGCGCCCTGGCCGACATCGGGATAATCGAAGGTGCCCGTCGCGTCCGACAGGAAGACGACCTTGTAATTGTGGAACATGGCGTCGCGCGCGGTGGCGTGGCAGCAGTTCTCGGTCGTGGTCCCCGAGATGATCACCGTGGTGATGCCCCATTCGCGCAGGATGAGATCGAGATCGGTGGCGAAGAACGCGCTGTAGCGGTGCTTCTTGATGACGTGCTCGCCGGGGGCGGGCGCGAGGTCGTCGAAGATCTCGACGCCCTCGGTGCCGTCGACCAGCGACGACCGGTCGGCGATCGGCGAATAGAGATCGTCATAGAGCCCCATGTCGCTGCCGTCGCGGCGATGCACATGCGCGGTGTAGACGACGCGGATGCCCTTGTCGCGGCAGGCCTTCAGGGTCTGCGCCAGCCGCGGCACCATGGCGGCGGCCTGGGCCGAACGCAGCTTGGCGCCCTCGGCCACGAAATCGTTCTGCATGTCGACGACGATCATGACCGTGCGGGCGGGATCGATGATTTCGCATTGGTAGCCCATGTGGTGTCTCCTCCTGGTGAGAGACAATGTCTACGCCGGTTCCCGCGATCGTTCTTGGCTGCGCCGGCCAGCCGCTGGTCTCTGCTTGCCAGAATGGGGGGCTGGACGCAGAATATCCCGCTGCCGGGTTGGGCGGGAGCAAGGTCCGATGCAGACCCCAGATCACACAGTCGTCGCGCAAACGCTTGTTGCGCCGGGCGACAGTTTCGACCGCTGGCATCACGTCACCTGCCGCGAATTCTCGCTGACCGAATGCCGCCGCGTCGCCGACGAGGCGTTCCAGGCATCGATCTCGATCCGCCATCTCGGCCCGCTTGCCATCAACGACATCTGGTCGTCGACGCCGGCCGCCGACCGCATCCGGGTGATGCGCAGTGCGAGCGACGTCCGCAGGGATCCGCGCGACTATTTCATGCTGTGGCTCACGCTGCGCGGCGAGGTCAGCTTTGCGCAAGGCGGCCGCGACGTCCGCATGCGCCGGGGCGATCTGATGCTGCATGACCAGGCGCAGCCGTTCACGCTCGAATTCGCCCCGAGCGCGCGCGCGATCATGGTGTCGATCCCGCGGCCGCTGCTGCTCGCACGCCTGCCGGATGCGCAGCGCCTGACGGCGCGGCGGGTCGGCAACGCGTCGAAAGTGGGAGCGCTGGCGGGATCGCTGATCCGCCGGCTGACGCGGCTCGACGATGCGGCCGGACCTGCGGCGATACGGCTAGGCGCGGCGGCACTCGATATTTTCGCGACCACGCTGCAGACCGAGCTGACGGACGAAGGGCCACAGCGCGGCGACGAAAGGCTCATGCGGGTCAAGGCCTACATGCTGGCCAATCTCGACGATCCCGGGCTCGATCTCGATGCGATCGCCGCCGCGCAGAACATGGCGCCGCGCACGCTCAATCGGCTGTTCGCGCGCGAAGGCACGACGCCGATCCGCTGGCTGTGGCAGCAGCGCCTTGCCGGCGCCTATCAGGCGCTGGCCGAGCGGCGCTTCAGCCATGTCACCGATGTCGCGCTGAGCTTCGGCTTCAGCGACGTCTCGCATTTCAGCCGCGCCTTCAAGGCCGCGTTCGGCCGCTCGCCGCATCAGGTGATGGGGTGAGGAACTCGCAAAATCTCGAGCCACGTCATTGCGAGCGGAGCGAAGCAATCCATCTCACCGCTTGCTGAGAGATGGATTGCTTCGTCGCTATCGCTCCTCGCAATGACGGTGTTCCCACGGGCGGCCATAGCGTGAGCGCGCCCAGCTCCGCGAGAGCGCTACTGCGCCACCTTGCTGCTGCCTTGCGTGATCAGCCGTGCGGCGCGCTGGTCGCGGGTGTGGATCCAGAGCCAGTTCATCGCCACCGCAATCCGATGGCGCACGCCGATCAGGAAGTAGATGTGGGCGAGGCCCCAGATCCACCATGCCAGCGAGCCGCGCAGCTTGAGCCAGCCGAAATCGATCACCGCCTTCTTCTTGCCGATCTGGGCGAGGCTGCCGGCATGCTTGTAGCGGAACGGCGGCAGCGTCTTGCCGTCGAGCCGGGCCTTGATCAGCGCGGCGACGTAGCGCCCCTCCTGCTTGGCGGCCGGCGCGATGCCGGGCACCGGATTGCCGTCGGGGTCCTTGATCGTGACGGTGTCGCCGACGGCGAAGACATCGGGATGGCCCGGCACGGTCAGATCCGGCTCGACCTGCAGCCGATGGGCGCGATCGGCCGGCGCGTTCAGCCATTCGGCGGCGCGCGAGGCGCGCACGCCGGCGGCCCAGACGATGGTGCGCGCCTCCAGCCGCTTGCCGCCGAACACCACGCCGTCGGCCGAGCATTCGGTGACCGGCTCGCCCAGCATCACCTCGACGCCGAGTTTCTCAAGTGACGCCTGCGCATAGGCCGAGAGATCGTCGGGAAATCCTGCCAGCACGCGCGGGCCGGCCTCGATCAGCACCACGCGCGCCTTGCGCGTGTCGATGTGACGGAAGTCTTGCGGCAGCGTGTCCTTGGCGAGGTCGGCGATGGTGCCGGCCATCTCGACGCCGGTCGGCCCGGCGCCGATGATGACGAAGGTCAGCAGTGCTGCGCGCTTGTCCGGATCGGTCTCGCGCTCGGCGCGCTCGAAGGCGACCAGGATGCGCCGCCGCAGCGTCGTCGCGTCCTCCAGCGTCTTCAGGCCGGGCGCGAACGGCTCCCATTCGTCATGGCCGAAATAGGCGTGGCGCGCGCCGGTGGCGAGGACCAGCGTGTCGTAGGGAAGGCTGCCGCCGTCGTCGAGTTGCACCTGCTTCGCCGCGGCGTCGACGCCGCAGACATTGGCGAATAGCGTCGTCACCTCGGGCCGGTCGCGCAAGAGATAGCGGATCGGCCAGGCGATCTCGCTGGTGGCAAGCGAAGCGGTCGCGACCTGATAGAGCAGCGGCTGGAACAGATGGTGGTTGCGGCGGTCGATCAGGGTGATCTCGACCGGCGCGCCCGCGAGGCCGAAGGCGGCTTCCAAGCCGCCGAAGCCGGCGCCGACGATCACCACGCGATGAGGTTTGGCCGGCGCTTGCGTCATCTGATGTCGCTCTCGGGTTCGAACGGCTTCGTCGTTTGATTATGTATTCATTCGCAGCCCCATTCCAACACGAAATGCCCGATCGCCCGATAGCAAAACCCAATCGCAGCACGCCTCACGCATCCTGCGGCGCGGCCGCGGCGACCGCCCGCCGCCGCATCGGCAGGAACAAGCCGGCGACCGCGCCGGCGAACGACAGCGTTGCGGCAAGGCTCATCGCCGACGCGAATCCGTTTGCGAAATGTCCGGATGAATCGGCCGCGCCATTGGCGGCAAAGCTCGCCACCAGCGCCGCGATGCCGAACATGCCGCCGAGGAAACGACCCATATTGAAGACGCCCGACGCCTTGCCCATCTCGCTGACGATGACCGCGCCCAGCACCGCGTTCTGTGCGGCCGGCATCGCCATCGACACGCCGACGCCGGCAAGCACCAGCGGCGCGACGAGAGCGGAATAGGGCACTGTGGGGCTCACGATCTCGCTGATCCATCCGAGCCCGATCGCCTGCATCAGGAGGCCGGCGACGACCAGCGTGCGCTCGCCGAACCGGTTGACCGCGGCGCCGGCGATCGGCGCGGTGACGAACAGCGTCGCCGTCCACGGCAGCAGACGCAGCCCGGCACCGAAGGCGTCGAAGCCGAGCGCGATCTGCAGGAACTGCGGCAGCAGGAACAGCACGCCATACATCGCGGCGTAGAACAGCACGCTTGCGGCCATGCCGGATGCAAACGGCCTCGCCGCGAACAGCCGCATCGGCACCATCGGGCTTGTGGCGCGCAGCTCCCACAGCACGAACATCGCCGCCAGCGCGACGCCGGCGATCAGGGCGCCCGAGACTTCCGCGCTGGCCCAGCCGACACTGTTGCCGCGCAGCAGGCCCCAGACCAGCGCCAGCGCCGCGAGCGCGACCAGTGTCAGCCCGGCGATGTCGAGCGGTGCAGTCGGCCCAAAACTTTCGCGCAGGCGCGTGATCACGAGGGCGATCGCGACGAGGCCGATCGGCAGATTGATCCAGAAGATCCAGCGCCAGCCGAGATGTTCGGTGATGAAGCCGCCGATCGCGGGACCGATGATCAGCGCGCATCCGGTGATGCCGCTGAAAATGCCGAGCGCGCGGGCGCGCTCCTCGCGGCCGAAGGCGCCGCTCAGGATCGCCATCGCCAGCGGCATCACCAGCGCCGCGCCCGCGCCTTGCAGGGCACGGGCGGCGATCAGGGCCGCGGCGTTGCCGGCCAGCGCGCAGGCCGCGGACGCCACGACGAACAGGCCGATCCCGGCCGCGAACATCCTGCGCCGCCCGAACCGGTCGCCGAGCGCCGCGCCGGTCAACAGCAGCACCGCGAAGGTCAGGTTGAAGGCGTTGACGGTCCATTGCAGCGTCTCCACGGCGCTTCCGACATCGGCGCGGATGGTGGCGAAGGCCGTGGTCATGATCATGGCGTCGAGCGCCATCATGAAGGATGCCAGCGCGGTGAGGCCGAGCACCCAGCGCTGTTCGGCGCGCTGCTGAGGGGTCTGCATGGTCGTTCTCCCTTGCCGCGCCGCGAGGTTGCGGCGCGCTTCGCCGGCAAGGACGATGCGGAACGGGCAAAGGATGCGGCCGAAATTTATTTTTGCCGGACCGCATCCTTTGGCGGTTGGCAAACGTCCTTGGATCTGACGCGGCCGGTTCAGGCCGCAGAACCAGGCCAAGGAGGCTGCGATGAGACGGACCCTGATCAGGTACAAGGCGAAGCCGGAGATGGCGGAGAAGAATGCCGCGCTGGTGTCGGCCGTGTTCGCCGAGCTGAAGGCGGCGAAGCCCGACGGCGTGCGCTATCTGACCCTGCGGCTGGAGGACGATACCTTCATCCACATGGTCGAGACCACGGCCGAAGACGGCTCGAGCCCGATCCCGAAACTGGCCGCGTTCCAGGCCTTCCAGGACGGCATCCGCGATCGTTGCGCCGAGCCGCCGCTGGTTCGCAGTGCGGTGATTGTCGGGAATTATCGTATGCTGGATGAGCCGTGAACCGGCGGGCAGTGCACCGATCTGGCGGAGCCATCATGACGTCACCACACCAAGCGCCGGCCGCGACCGACGTCGACGCGCTCTTGGCGGCGATGCGGCCAAGGCTGCATCGCTACTGCGCCCGCATGGTCGGATCCGTCATCGACGGCGAGGATGTGCTGCAGGACGCGCTGATCAAGGCGGTGGAAGCCTTCGGGGCCGCCGCGCCGATCCAGAATCCGCAGGCCTGGCTGTTCCGGATCGCGCACAACACCGCGCTCGATTTCCTCAGGCGACGCAACCGCCAGGAAGCGCTCCACGCGCCGGAGGAGGTGGACATGATGGCCGGAGAGCTCGATGACGTAGGCCGCCGCGAGATCGCCGCGACCGGCCTGCGCACCTTCATGCGCCTGCCGGTGGCGCAGCGTTCCAGCGTGATCCTGATGGACGTGCTCGGCTGCTCCTTGCAGGAGATCTGCGGCATTATGGATTTCAGCCTGCCTGCGGTGAAAGCCGCGCTGCACCGTGGACGCACGCAGCTGCGCGAGTTTGCGAGCGAACCGGACGATGCGCCGCGGCCCGGCCTGTCGCCGGCCGATCGCATCAGGCTCAACGCCTATGTCAGCCGCTTCAACGCCCGCGACTTCGATGCCATCCGCGCCATGATCGCCGATGACATCAGGCTCGAGCTCGTCAACCGGACACGGCTGAACGGCAAGGCCGAGGTGTCGCGCTACTTCGGCAATTATTCGAAGATCGACGACTGGCACCTGGTGACCGGACAGGTCGAGGGACGCCCCGCGATCCTGGTGTTCGACCCGAACGCACAGGGCGCGCCGCCGCGATCGTTCATGCTGCTCGACTGGTCGGCCGACAAGGTCGCGACGATCAGGGATTTCCGCCACGCGCCCTATGCGATCGACGGCGCCGAATGGGCGGTGGACAAGGGGTGATCGGCTTATTCCGTGTCGTCCCGGACAAGCGAAGCGCGATCCGGGACCCATAACCACGAATGGGAATCGTCTTGGATCGCTGGGGCCCCAGCTCTCTTCAGCAATCTAATCCTGTGGTTATGGGTCCCTGCTCCCGTCCGCAATTGCGCACTAGGCAGGGACGACAGCGGGTGAGCGCGCGCTACCGAGTCTTCCCGCCGAACTCACCATTGGCGATCCGCGCAACGCGGCTGCCGCCTGCGGCCGGTGTGCTGTTTCGTTGAAACAGGCCGTCGCCGCTGGTCTCACGCGGCAATGGCGGCGGTTCCTCGTAATAGCCGCCACTCCGCCAGACCAGCAGGACGATGTTCATTGCGCCATTGACGGCCGCGCCGACCACCGTTTCGGTGTGCTGATAGGTCAGCGCATATTCGGGAAATCGTCCGGCGATGGCCCTGTCGAGCACGAGGAGGGCGATCCATGCCGCCATCACGCAGACCGGATCCCAGCCCATGTCGCGCACCCGCATCGATTGCAGCATGAAGCAGATGACGAGCATGCCGTAGAAGGCAATGACGAGCACGGGGTTGCTCGATGCCTGCGCCAGCAGCACGTCCATACTGCCGCTCGCCGGTGCGTTGCCGGTGACGCCGTAGACCAGCATCATGAAGCCGAGGCCCACCACGAAGGTGCAGAAGAAGAAAGCCAGTCGGCCCATCCGGGCATTGAAGCCGAAGATGTAATTCAGCATGTGACGCACCCCTTTGGCGGCAGCCTCGGCCAGGGATGCTTTCCGGACCATGAAGCCCGCGAGCGCTTGCCGGCCCGTGGTTTCCGGGTGCTTTACCGGATCGTTAAAGCCTGCTGCAGTGCGGGCGTGGGTCGTTGCGGAAGGCCGGTGCCTGCGACAATCGTTGCCCACGCAACCGGCATTATATTTCTTGCCATGGTCGATTTAGACGAATTATGATGCAAGGTGCTGGGGTATGCGCCGAAGGTTCTAAGTCAGCGCCGTCGGTTCATGCTTGCTGCAGACTTGCGATATCGCGCACAAAATACGTCACAGAACGACGCGCGCAAAGCGTGACCCCCGGGCCCTCGTGATCGAGCCTCGTGGGATCTTTGGTTGAGGAGGGGAGTGAATATGAAAAAGGCATTTTGGCTGGCAGGCGCCATGGCTCTGGCGCTGGCGCAGCCCGCGCCGGCGGCTGACAGCGTCAAGATCGGCTTTGTCTCGACCTTCAGCGGTCCGACCGCCGTGATCGGTAACGACATGCGCAATTCCTTCGAACTCGCGCTCGACCATCTCGGCCGCAAGATCGACGGCAAGCCGGTCGAGGTGATCTACGAGGATGACCAGCAGAAGCCCGATGTCGGCAAGCAGAAGACCGAGAAGCTGGTGCAGTCCGACAAGGTCGACTTCATCGTCGGCTACATCTGGTCGAACGTCCTGCTGGCGTCGCTGAAGACCGCGGTCGATTCGAAGACCTTCCTGATCTCGGCCAATGCCGGTCCGTCGCAGCTCGCCGGCGAACTGTGCTCGCCTTACGTGTTCTCGACCTCCTGGCAGAACGACCAGACCCCGCAGGCGGTCGGCACCTACATGAACCAGAAGGGCGTCAAGTCGGTGTTCCTGATCGGCCCGAACTACGCCGCGGGCAAGGACATGCTGGCCGGCGTCAAGAGCACGTTCAAGGGCGAGGTGGTCGGCGAGGAATATACGGTGTGGCCGAGCCAGCTCGACTTCTCCGCCGAGCTCACCAAGGCGAAGAACTCCAAGGCCGAGTCGATCTTCGTGTTCTATCCGGGTGCGGCCGGCGTGCAGTTCCTGAACCAGTACGCGCAGGCCGGCATCAAGCAGCAGATCCCGCTCTACACCGCCTTCACGATCGACGAATTGTCGCTGCCGTTGCAGAAGGACAATGCGCTCGGCGTTCCCGGCGCGCAGCAATGGGTCAACGACCTGCCCAACGAGGAGAACAAGAAGTTCGTCGCCGACTACCGCAAGAAGTATCCGGGCCTGCGGCCGACCTTCTACGGCGCGCAGTCCTACGACGCTGCCAACCTGATCAACAGCGCCGTGATCGCAGTGAAGGGCGACCTGACGAAGAAGGACGCGATGAAGGCCGAGATGGAGAAGGTGAACTTCAAATCGGTGCGCGGACCGTTCAAGTACGGCAACAACCACATTCCGATCCAGAACTTCTATCTGCAGGACGTGGTCAAGGATGCCGAGGGCCAGCTGTCGCTGAAGACGGTCGCGACCATCGTCAAGGACGACCAGGATCGCTTCCACGACAAGTGTCCGATGAAGTGATCTTCGGGCAGTTTTGGCCCGTGGCTTGCTTTCTTCACCTCGCCCCGCCCTTGCGGGGAGAGGTCAATCGCGAAGCGATTGGGTGAGGGGCTCTTTCCGCGAATTCGGCTCGCGGAAAGAGCCCGTCACCCCAACCCTCTCGGGGCGAGCTCGTCCCGGCCCCGCAAGAGCGGGGCGAGGGAGAACAACAAGCCGTATAAGCGGCGGCGCATGCGCGCTGCCGCTGTTTCATTTAAAGGTGACGTAGCCTCACGATGTATCTCGTCGTCGAACAACTTCTGAACGGCCTGCAATTCGGCCTCCTGCTGTTCCTGCTGGCGGCCGGGCTGACGCTGGTGTTCGGCATCATGGACTTCGTCAACCTGGCGCACGGCTCGCTCTACATGATGGGCGCCTATTTCGCGGCGACCTTCGTGGCCTGGACCGGCAGCTTCGTGCTCGGCGCGCTGATGGCGCTGGGCGCCACGCTGTTGCTCGGCGTTGTGCTGGAATTTGTCGCGCTCAGGCATCTCTATGGCCGCGACCATCTCGACCAGGTGCTGGCGACGTTCGGCCTGATCCTGTTCTTCAACGACGCCGTCCGGCTGATCTGGGGCCCGGCGGGCCTCGCGCTGCCGCTGCCGGCCTGGCTCACCGTACCGGTGCAGATCATTCCCGGCGTCTACTATCCGGCCTACCGCCTCATGATCATCGTGGTCGCGCTGGCGGTCGCAGCCATGCTCTATCTCGTCGTGATGCGCACCCGCATCGGCATGCTGATCCGCGCCGGCGCCTCCAACCGCGAGATGATCGGGGCGCTCGGGATCAACATCAAGCTGCTGTTCACGCTGGTGTTCGGCCTTGGCGCGGCGCTCGCAGGGCTCGCCGGGCTGATGCAGGCGCCGATCCTCACCGTGCAGATCGGCATGGGCGAGAACATCCTGATCCTGGCCTTCGTCATCATCGTGATCGGCGGCATCGGCTCGATCCGCGGCGCGTTCATGGCCGCGATCTTCGTCGGCATCATCGACACGATGGGCCGCGCCTTCCTGCCGGACCTGCTGCGCAAGGTGCTGAGCGGGGCGGCGGCGTCCACCGCGGCACCGGCGCTGTCCTCGATGCTGATCTACCTCCTGATGGCCATCATCCTTGTGCTGCGGCCCGAGGGGCTGTTCCCGGCGGCCAAACGATGACCGGGAAGCTCAACGTCTCCAATGCGGTCGCGGCGCTGATGTGTGCCGCCCTGATCCTGCTGCCGCTCTATTCGGCGGTCACGGGCAATATCTTCATCCTCACGCTGTTCACCCGCATCGTGATCTTTGCGCTCGCCGCCGCGAGCCTCAATCTGATCATGGGCTATGGCGGCATGATGAGCTTCGGCCACGCCGCCTATCTCGGTATCGGCGGCTATGCCGTCGGCATCCTCGCCGCCGAGGGCATCGGCTCCGGCTTCATCCAGTGGCCGGTGGCGCTCGCCGTCTCGGCGCTGTTTGCGCTGCTGATCGGCGCGCTCTCACTGCGCACCCGCGGCGTCTACTTCATCATGATCACGCTGGCCTTTGCGCAGATGGCCTACTACATCGCCTCCGCGTTGTCGCGCTACGGCGGCGACGACGGGCTCACCGTCTACAAGCGCAGCGATTTCGCCGGTCTGATCAACCTTTCGGATCGCAACCAGTTCTATTACCTCTGCCTGGCCTGCCTGTTCGGCGGCCTCTATCTGATCTGGCGCATCGTCAATTCGCGCTTCGGCCTCGTGGTGCAGGGCGTCCGCTCCAACGAGCAGCGCATGCAGGCGATCGGCTTCCATGCCAATCGCTACCGCCTGGTCTGTTTCGTGATATCAGGCACGATCTGTGGCCTGGCCGGCGCGCTGCTTGCCAACAATACCGATTTCGTCAGCCCCGCCGTGATGTACTGGACCCGCTCCGGCGATCTCATGGTGATGGTGATCCTCGGCGGCATGGGCTCACTGTTCGGTCCCGTCATCGGCGCGATCGTCTATCTCCTGCTCGAGGAGCTGCTGTCGCAGTTAACCGAATATTCGGGGCTGATCCTGGGCCCGGTGCTGCTCCTGATCGTGCTGTTCGCGCGCGGCGGCATCATGGGCCTGCTCGGGAGGATGCGCCGTGGTTGATCCCTTGCCAAATCCCCTGCTGCGCGTCGACAATCTGGTCCGCCGCTTCGGCGGCATCACCGCGACCGACAACCTCTCGATGGAGGTGGTGCCAGGCGAGCTGCACGCGATCATCGGCCCCAACGGCGCCGGCAAGACCACGCTGATCAGCCAGCTCACCGGGCAGGTGATGCCGAACTCCGGCACCATCCGCTTCGCCGGCCGCGACGTCACGAACCTGCCGTCCTACAAGCGCAGCCGGCTCGGGCTGGCGCGCTCGTTCCAGATCACTTCGCTGCTGAAGGATTTCTCCGCGATCGACAACGTCGCGCTGGCGGCGCAGGCGCATGACGGCCACTCGTTCCGCTTCTGGGGCAATGCGCGCAAGGAGCGGCATCTGCGCGAGGCCGCGCGCGCGGCGCTCGAGCGCGTCGGCCTCGGCACGCGCGCCGATATCGTGGTGTCGCAATTGAGCCATGGCGAGCAGCGCGAGCTCGAGCTCGCGGTCGCGCTCGCCACCAGGCCGCAGCTCTTGCTGCTGGACGAGCCGATGGCCGGGCTCGGCGTCACCGAATCGGCGCGGATGGTCGCGCTGCTGAAGGAGCTGCGCAAGGAAGTCACCATCGTGCTGGTGGAGCACGACATGGAGGCGGTGTTCGCGCTGGCCGACCGCATCACGGTCTTGGTCTATGGCCGCGTCATCGCCTGCGACGTGCCGGACGCGATCCGCAAGCATGACGACGTCAAGCGCGCCTATCTCGGCGAACAGCATGCGGTGACGCGCCATGGCTGATACCAGGATGGCTGAAACCAAAACCGCTGAAAACCTGCTTGAAGTCGACGCGATCGAGACCTGCTACGGGCTGAGCCAGGTGCTGTTCGGCCTGTCGCTCAAGATCAAGTCGGGCGAGATGGTCGCGCTGATGGGCCGCAACGGCATGGGCAAGACCACGACGATCCGCTCGATCATGGGCCTGACGCCGGCGCGATCAGGCGCCATCCGCTTCGCCGGCGAGGCGGTGCGCGGCCTGCCGTCCTACAAGATCGCGAAGCTCGGCATCGGCCTGGTGCCGGAAGGCCGCCAGATCTTCCCGAACCTCACGGTGCGCGAAAATCTCGTCGCCGCGTCAGGCAATCGCTTCAGTGCCTCCGACCCCTGGACCATCGACAAGATCCATGCGTTGTTTCCGCGGCTCGCCGAACGCACGAATAATATGGGCGTCACGCTGTCCGGCGGCGAGCAGCAGATGCTCGCGATCGGCCGCGCGCTGATGACCAATCCGAAATTGCTGATCCTCGACGAGGCGACCGAAGGCCTTGCGCCCTTGATCCGCGACGAGATCTGGAGCTGCCTGTCGATGCTGAAGGGACGCGGGCAGTCGGTGCTGGTGATCGACAAGAACGTCGGAAACCTCGCCCGCATCGCCGATCGCCATTACATCATCGAGCGCGGCCGCACGGTGTGGAGCGGCACCAGCGAGCAGCTGCTTGCCGAACCGGATCTGCAGCACAAGTATCTCGGGATTTGAGCAGCAAGCATTGCCGTATCGCCGTCATCCTGAGGAGCCTGCGTAGCAGGCGTCTCGAAGGATCGATGGCCCGGCTGGTGGCCGTGCATCCTTCGAGACGCGCGGAGCCTGTCATCGGGCCGCGCTTCGCGCGGACCCGTTGGCGCTCCTCAGGATGACGGATCAGAGAGGCGGGCTGCCGTGGCTTACCGTGAAGAGCCCCGCAGCAAGCGCTTCGCTGCGTCGGCGGCAGCCGCTGCATAAGCTCGGTCGCCATGCACCAGCATCAGGGAGATCGCGCCCTCCGACAGCAGCCAGATCTCGCGGGCCCGGCGGTCAGCCTCGCGGACGCCAGCGCGCTTCAGCAGCGCGCCGAGATGGGTTTCGAGCAAGGCCTTGTGCCGTCGCGCAATTGCGCGTGCGGGATGGCCAGGGAGATCGGCCAGCTCGATGACCAGCCTGGTAAACCCCGAGCCGGCCCATCGCGGCCTGTCCGCCCAGACCGCGAGGTCGCGGAACAGGCCGTCGATGATCGCCACCGGCGAGCCGGACAGCTTGTCGCCAAACGTCGCGAACGCGGCCAAGGCCAGTTCGTTCTGGGCTTCGAGCACGAAGGCGAGCAGCTGATCCTTGCTTTGAAAATGATTGTAGAGCGTGCGCTTCGTAACCCTCGTCGCCGATGCGATTTCGTCCATGCTCACGCGGCTGTATCCGCGCTGGCGAAACAGGACGTATGCGGCAGCAAGGATGCGCCGCCGGGTCGGTTCTGCAGATCGCGCCATGCAGTCACCTCTTAAATATACCGGGTAGTGAATTTACATCGGTTGAAAAACCAATTGGAATGGTTTCCGGGATTTTTCGGCCCACGCCAGTCAGCTTCCTCGCGCTGCGAAAGGCAATGCCATGCCCGATTCATTGACACTCAGAGAGATCAAAGCTCGTCCGGTGGTGCTCAAGCTGAAGCGGCCCGTGGTCGCGCGCATTGCCACGCTCTCGGAGTGGCCGCTCGTTCTCGTCGATCTGGTGACGGAGGAGGGCATTGTCGGGCGAAGCTATCTCGAGCCTTACATCGTGAAATCGCTGCGATATCTGGTTCCGGCGTTGCATGATCTCGGCGAATTGCTCAGAGGTCGGAGCGTGGCGCCTGTCGAGTTGTTCGCGGCGGCGCGCAAATCGCTTCACTTTGTCGGCTATGAGGGATTGTCGATGATCGCGGCGTCGGGCCTCGACATGGCCGCGTGGGACGCGTTGGCGAAAGCCGCAAACAAGCCGCTGTGCGTGCTGTTGGGGGCGACGGTCGGCGCCGTGAAATCCTACAACAGCAACGGCCTTTGGCTGAAGGAGCCGGCCGCCGTCGCAGCCGAGGCTTTGGAATTGCGGGACGAGGGAGGGTTCTCAGCCCTGAAATTGCGCCTCGGCAGAAGCGATCCGCGCGAGGATCTGGCGACCCTCGACGCCGTTCGAAAAGCAGTCGGCGATCGCATGCATTTGATGGTGGACTACAACCAGGGGCTAAATCTCGCCGAAGCCATCGAGCGGTGCCATGCGATCGATGATTATGGCCTCGACTGGATCGAAGAACCCGTGCTCTACGACAATCTCGACGGGCACGCCCAGCTTGCGGCGGAGCTGAAGACGCCGATCCAGATCGGCGAGAACTTCTATGGCCCGAGGGAGATGCATAAGGCGATCGCGAAAAAGGCTTGCGACCTGGTGATGCCGGATTTCATGCGCATCGGCGGAGTGACGGGCTGGATGCGCGCGGCTGCGATCGCCGGCGCGGCGGGTATCCCCATCTCAACGCATCTTTATCCGGAAGTCGCCGCTCACGTCATGCGCGCAACCGAGACCGCACACTGGTTGGAGTGGCAGGACTGGGCCGATCCGATTCTCGAACGGCCATATGAAATCAAGGATGGTTTCTTGCATATTCCAGACACGCCTGGTGTCGGTCTGGAATGGAACGAGGCGGCCGTTGCGGCTCACCTTATAAGCGTCTAAAGCGCGATGAGATTGAGTTGAATCGTCATCGCGCTTTGGCTCTTTGTTCGAGCATGATCTTTTCGGAAAACCGCTTCACACTTTTCCGGATCATGCTCTAGAGCGTCGGCGCACGTGCGCCGACGCTTCCGTCAAAACATCTCGAAATATTCGCGGTGCTCCCAGTCCGACACCTCGGCCTGGAAGCGTTCGATCTCCGCGTTCTTGATGAAGACGTAATAGTCGACGAACTCCGGCCCGAGCGCCTGGCGGAAGAACGGATCGTCGTTGAGCGCGAACACCGCCTCGCGCAGCGATTTCGGCAACAGCGCGGCTTTGGTCTCGTAGGGCGTGTCGGCGGACGGGCCAGGGTCGAGCTTGCGGTCGACGCCGTCGAGGCCGGAGAGGATCTGGCTCGCCATGTAGAGATAGGGATTGGCGGCGGGTTCACCGATCCGGTTCTCCAGCCGGGTCGCCGGATCGTTCGTGCCGCCGAGCACGCGGATCATCACGCCGCGGTTGTCGCGGCCCCAGATCGCGCGGTCCGGCGCCAGCGAGTAGGAGCGGTAGCGCTTGTAGCCGTTGATGGTCGGCGTCGTGAACACGGTCGAGGCCCGCGCGTGCTCGATCAGGCCCGCCAGCCAGGCGCGGCCGAGCGCGCTCAGCGGCTCGCCGGCTTCCTTGGCCATGAAGACGTTTTCGCCATTGGCGCGCGACACCAGCGACTGGTGCAGGTGCCAGCCGCTCGCGAACACGTTCGGCAGTTTCGGCCGGCACATGAAGGTCGCGTGATAGCCGTGGCGGCGTGCGATCTGCTTCACCGCCGAACGAAACAGCACCATTGTGTCGGCGGGCGCGAGCCCGACCGTCGGCGCGAAGGTGAATTCGCACTGGCTCGGGCCGAACTCGACCTCGACCGAGCGCAGCGGCAGGTCGAGCGCGATGATGTCGCGGCGGATGATCTCGAGCGCCGGCTCCATCAGGTCGTAGCGCTGCTCGGTGAGGTACTGATAGCCGTGCGACAGCAGGCTGACCGACGGCGGCCGTCCGGGCTGGCCGGCATCCTCCGGCGCCATGTGGGCGTCGTCGAGCTTGAACAGATGGAATTCGACCTCGAGGCCGGCGACGAAATCGTAGCCGCGGCCGGCGAGCTGATCGAGCACCTTGCGATAGAGGTTGCGGGTCGCGAACGGCACCGGCCGGCCGTCGCTGAAATAGAGGTCGCAGAGCAGCCAGCCGGTGTTGTCAGCCCAGGGCAGCACGCGGAACGTGGTGGGGTCGGCGACCATCAGCACGTCAGCCGCGCCCTCCATCTCCTTCATGCCAAAACCGCCGCCTGATGTGAACACCGGAAACACCGTCTTGTGCGAGGTGTCCTTGGCGAGCATCGTCGTGGTGATGGAGCAGCCGCCCTCCAGCGAGCGCACCGCTTCGCCGGCGATCAGCGTCTTGCCGCGCAGGATGCCATGCTGGTCGGGGAACGACAGGCGGATGACTTCGAGGTTCTTCTCCTCGACGATGCGGCGGAGGCGGTTCGCGGCCTCCTTCTGCTCATCCGACCACAGGCCGTGACGCTCGACGAAGCTCACCGCGTCACTCCTTGTCTGAACGCTGCGCGACAGAAGCCATCATCACTCCGCCGCCGTCAGATGATGCACCTTGCCGGCGATCTCGCGCGGCACCGGGGCGGCCCATGGCGCGCCGCGGCGGCGCTTGACGTCGACCTCCATCCAGTAGAGCTCCCAGCCCTGGGTCGGCCCGATGCCGTCCATCGTCGCCGGGCCCTGGATGCTGCGCGCGGAGGCCTCGTCGAGGAACAGCATCGGCTTCTCGCCGCCTGCAACCTTCTCGATCTCCTGTCGCAGCAGGCGACGGTACTGCACGATCGCCTTGTCGCTCTGGCCGAGATGCTCGTTGGTGCGGTCCTGGATCGCCCCCATCGATTCTACCGCCCACTGGTCATGCACGTTGATGTCGGTGCCCATGCCGGTATAGGTCTCGGTCGCCTGCTCGTGCGGATCGAAGCCGTAATCGTTGCTCTTGTTCTTGCGCGACTTGTAGTCGGGCAGCGTATAGAGCTCGAGTCGCTGGTCGCGCATCTTCTGCTTGTCGACCGGCGCCGCATAG
Source organism: Bradyrhizobium ferriligni (assembly GCF_056837965.1). Classification (NCBI taxonomy): domain Bacteria; kingdom Pseudomonadati; phylum Pseudomonadota; class Alphaproteobacteria; order Hyphomicrobiales; family Nitrobacteraceae; genus Bradyrhizobium; species Bradyrhizobium ferriligni. The sequence goes on along the minus strand of NZ_JBXEJO010000018.1, from coordinate 80,852 downwards.
CTGGTGAAGATCGCATACCAGTAGCAATTCTCGTCATCGACCGGCACGTGCAACTGCGTGATCGTCATCTCGGTCGACATCGGAATCACGAAGCCGTGCGGGAATAGCTGGTTGGTGACGCGCACATGGGTGCGCTCGTCGTCGAGCTGGCGCAGCGCGATCAGGCGCAGGCCGTATTCGGTGTGCTCGACATTGATGATGGGGCGATCATATTCGCGCAGGATCTTGGTCATCGGCATGTCGCTGCCGGCCGAGGCGCCGCGGAATTGCTTGCCGTAGGCGGCCGAGGTGTCCTCGTCCTCGAAGAAGCGATGCAGAAAGGAGGCGTGCGCCGGATCGATGCCGACCTCGAGCGCCTGCAGCCAGTTGCAGTTCATGTGGCCCTTAAATGCGAACGTGTGGCTGCAGGGCGCGACGAAGCAGTCGAGCTCCGGAAACGCGGGCGGGGCGCCTTCGCCGAGCCAGGCCCACAGGATGCCGCTCTTCTCGACCACGGGATAGGAGCGCTGTTTGATGCCCTTGCAGAGCTGCGAGCCGGCCGGCTCCGCCGGCGTCTCGATGCACTGGCCGCTGGTGTCGAACAGCCAGCCGTGGAAGGCGCAGCGCAGCCCGCCATTCTCCAGCCGGCCGAAGGCGAGGTCGGCGCCGCGATGCGCGCAGTGGCGATCGATCAGCCCATAGCTTCCGTCCTCGCCGCGGAACAGCACCAGGTTTTCGCCGAGCAGCCGCACCGGCCGTACCGGGCGCGGCCCTTCCAGTTCGTCGACCAGTGCCGCCGGCTGCCAGTAGCTCCGCATCAGCCTGCCGCAGGGGTCCTTGCGCCCGGTGCGGGTGATCAGATCGTTCGCTTCCTGGCTCATCATGGCGGCGTCTCCCGGATTTGGATTTGTTCGCCTATTGAACGAATGTGCGAATTATGCCATGTCTGTTCCGGACAGCAAGCGCAATTTTTGAACCGTTCAAAGCCGAGCCTCATGCCCAAGCTGAAGCGGACCGACCAGGACGAGCGTGCCACCGACTTCGTCGAGGCGCTCGATCGCGGCCTGCGCCTGTTGCAGGTGTTCGGCACCGTTACGGGTCCTGCGACGCTGAGTGATCTGGCGCGTGCCGCCGAGCTGCCGCGCGCCACCGCGCGCCGCATCCTGTTCACGCTCGCGCATGGCGGTTTCGTCGCCACCGACGGCAAGCTGTTCACCTTGACGCCGCATGTGCTGACGCTCGCGGGCTCGTTCCTGCAATCCAACCAGGTGGTGACGGTGCTGCAGCCGGTGCTCGATCGCATCGCGACGGCAGCGCAGGAGATTGCCTCACTCGCCTTGCTCGACGGCGACGACGTCGTATTCGTGGCGCGCTCGAGCCCGACGCGGGTGTTCTCCGCCGGTCTCGACATCGGCTACCGGCTCCCGGCATTCTGCACCTCGGTCGGCCGCGCGATGCTAGGCCGGCTCACCGATGCCGAGCTCGCGGCGCGGCTGAAGGCGATGCGCCGCGATCCGGTGACGCCGCAGACCGTCACCGATCCGAAGAAGCTGCTCGCCGCCATCATCGCCGATCGCGCGCAGGGCTTCTCGCTGGTCGACCGCGAGGCCGAGCCGCATTTCCGCTCGATCTCGGTGCCGGTGCACCGCTACGACGGCACCATCGTCGCCGCGATCAACATGGGCGCGCATGTCGATCGCGTGCCGATGCAGGAATTGATCGACCGCTTCCTGCCGCTGCTGCGCGACGGCGCTGAGGATGTGAAAAGCCGGTTGCTGTAGTTTTAATGCGTGGGAGGTCCCTCATGGTGAGGAGCGCGAAGCGCGTCTCGAAACATGAGGCCCGACTAGTGGCCTCGTCCTTCGAGACGCTTGCTGCGCAAGCTCCTCAGGATGAGGGGATAAACCGGTTGCGACGCAGTAGTTGTGGTACGCCTAAAGCGCCACGCTGCGCAGGCCGAAGCTGCGCGCCTCGTTCTGCAGCACCGGCCGCACTGAATCGATCAGCCGCGCGGCGGCGGCATCGACGGATAGCCCAGCAGTGTCGACCACGGCCGACGCGCGGGCATAGAGCGGCTCGCGGCTGACCAGGATGTTGCGCAATTCCGCCATCGCCGAGCGATCGTCGGCCATCGGGCGCAGATCGCCCTGGCGGCGAACGCGGGCCATGTGCTCTTCCGGCTCGGCCTTCAGCCAGATCGTGTAGAACGACGACAGGATCAGGTCGAAGGTCAGCGCCTCGGAGACGATGCCGCCGCCGGTCGCCAGCACCATCAATTCCTTGCGCGCCAGCAGCTGCGTCAGCGCGGCCTGCTCCATGCGGCGAAAGCCTTCCTGGCCGTACAGCGCGATGATCTCGGCCACCGAGAGGCCGTTCTGCGCCTCGATCTCTTTGTTGAGCTCGACGAAGCTCCAGCCGATCTTCTTCGCTAGCATCCGCCCGAGCGTGGTCTTGCCGGCGCCGCGCAGGCCGATCAGCGCGATGCCGGAGAAGGAGGCGCGGCGTGGCGCCAGCGGGCTGCTGCCGGCGAGCATGTCCTTGGCCTGCGCGATCTGGTTCGGCGACGCCTTGCGCAGGAGATCGCGGATCACGGCCCAGTCCGGCACGGGCTCGCTGGAGGGGATCAGGTCCTCGAGATGCGCCCCCATCGCGCCTGCGACACGGCGCAGCAGCACGATCGAGACATTGCCTTTGCCGCTTTCGAGCTGGGCGATGTAGCGTTCGGAAATGCCGGAAACCTTGGCGAGCACCTTGCGCGACATGCCGCGCAGGGCGCGCATCGTGCGCACGCGCTGGCCGAGCTGCTCAAGGAAGTCGGTTTCCGGGTCGTTGGCTGCGGTCATGATCCCTGTGCGACGCGCGGTCCTGACTGAATCAGACCGAGGTTCTAGGAAACATAGTGCCGATAAGGATTGACAGCAAGCCAACGTAGTGGCTTTGTATGAATTATAATTCTTAAATTCACAGGAGAGGGAAGCGTGGCACGTCCGGGTCCGAGGAGCGGAGCATGACTTACAACGCGGTCTCCTGGCTGCTCGACCGCAACGTCGATGAAGGCCGCGGCGACAAGGTCGTGTTCGACGATACGGTTTCGCAAATCACCTATGGCCAGTTGCAGCAGCAGACCCGCCGCGTCGGCAACATGCTGCGCCGGCTCGGCGTCCACCGCGAAGAGCGGGTCGCCATGATCATGCTGGACACGATCGATTTCCCGATCGTGTTCCTGGGCGCGATCCGCGCCGGCGTGGTGCCGGTGCCGCTCAACACGCTGCTGACCGCGGAGCAATACGCCTACATCCTCGGTGATTGCCGCGCGCGTGTGCTGTTCGTGTCGGAAGCGCTGCTGCCGGTCGTCAAGGACATCATCGCGCGCATGCCCGACCTCGAGCATGTCGTGGTCTCCGGCAAGGATGCGCACGGGCACAAGAAGCTGTCCGACGAGATCGCGCGCGAGAGCGACGTGTTCGCCACCGCGCCGACCCATGCCGACGAGCCGGCGTTCTGGCTCTATTCGTCGGGCTCGACCGGCATGCCGAAGGGCGTGCGCCATCTGCATTCCAATCTCGCGGCGACGGCGGAGACCTACGCGAAGCAGGTGCTCGGCATCCGCGAGGATGATGTCGGCCTCTCGGCGGCAAAGCTGTTCTTCGCCTATGGGCTCGGCAATGCGCTGACGTTCCCGATGTCGGTCGGCGCCACCACGGTGTTGAACTCCGAGCGGCCGACGCCGGCGGTGATGTTCGCGCTGATGAACAAATATCATCCCAGCATCTTCTTCGGCGTGCCGACCCTGTTCGCGGCGATGCTGAACGACGAGGCGACCAAGGCGCAGTCCGGCGGCAATCGCCTGCGCGTCTGCACTTCGGCCGGCGAGGCACTGCCGGAATCGGTCGGCAATGCCTGGCGCGCGCGGTTCGGCGTCGACATTCTCGACGGCGTCGGCTCGACCGAGCTGTTGCACATCTTCCTGTCGAACGCGCCCGGCGACATCAAATACGGCTCCTCCGGCCGTCCGGTGCCCGGCTACAAGGTGCGGCTGGTCAACGAGCTTGGTGCCGACGTCGCCGACGGCGAGGTCGGCGAGCTCCTGGTCGATGCGCCCTCGGCCGGCGAGAGCTACTGGAATCAACGCGCCAAGAGCCGCGCCACCTTCGAGGGCGCCTGGACCCGCACCGGCGACAAATATACGCGCGATGCCGACGGCCGTTACACCTTCTGCGGCCGCGCCGACGACATGTTCAAGGTCTCCGGCATCTGGGTGTCGCCGTTCGAGGTCGAGAGCGCGCTGATCACCCATCCCGCGGTGCTCGAAGCCGCCGTCGTGCCGGAGGCCGATCCGGAAGGCCTGCTCAAGCCGAAGGCCTATGTCGTGCTGCGGCCCGAGAGCTCGGCCGCCGGCCTGCACGAGGCGCTGAAGGAGCACGTCAAGCAGAAGATCGGCCCGTGGAAATATCCGCGCTGGATCGACGTCGTCGACAATCTGCCGAAGACCGCGACTGGGAAGATCCAGCGGTTCAAGTTGCGGGAGCACGAGCACTAGCTCCCCACGTCGTCCCGGCGAAGGCCGGGACCCATAACCACTGGCGTTAGTTGTTGTGCGAAAGCCGTTGAACAGCATCTCTCAAAACGAAGGCCTCGGCGTATGGGTCCCGGCCTTCGCCGGGACGACGAGTGAGGAAGGCTTATCGTGATCATGACGAATCTAACCCCCACAGGCTTCCTCAGCATCGACGGCGCCGAGCTCGAATACCGCATGATCGGTCCCTCGCCAGACGCGGCGCCGACCATCGTGATGCTGCACGAAGGCCTCGGCAGCGTCGGGCTGTGGGGCGACTTTCCCGAGAAGCTGCAGGCGGCGACCGGCGCCGGCGTGTTTGCCTATTCGCGCGCGGGCTATGGCGCCTCGTCGCCGGCGAAGCTGCCGCGCCCAGTCGACTACATGCATCGCGAGGCGCTCGAGGTGCTGCCGCAGCTCCTCGACCGGATCGGCTTCCGCCGCGGCCTGCTGCTCGGTCATTCCGACGGCGCGTCGATCGCGGCGATCTATGCCGGCGCGCATCAGGATCATCGCCTGCACGGCCTGGCGCTGCTGGCGCCGCACTTCATCGTCGAGGACATTTCGGTGCAGTCGATCGCCGAGATCAAGACGGCGTATGAGACCACCAATCTGAAGGAGAAGCTGGCGCGCTGGCACAAGGACGTCGACAACGCCTTTTATGGCTGGAACGGCGCCTGGCTCGATTCGGCATTCCGCGACTGGGATATCTCCGAATATCTCGCCTATATCCGCGTGCCGGTGCTGATCGTGCAGGGCGCGGCTGACCAGTACGGCACGATGCGCCAGGCCGAGATCGCCCAGGACGAGTGCTACTGCCCGGTCGACGTCGTGGCGATCGCTGGCGCCGGCCACTCGCCGCATCGCGAGGCGCCCGCAGTCACGCTGGAAGCGGTCACCGAATTCGCCAGCGCGGCGCTTCGCGACGACCCGGCACTGGCGGCCTGACCTTTGGTGCCGGTGCCAGGCCATTGGCCGAGCGAATGAATTTCGCAAACATGAAACAAAATGCATGTTTTTGCGTTTTGAACTAGACCAGATCAAAAACATGCATTATTGTGCATGAAGACCTCGACGACGAACTTCAAACGAACAACAGCAAGACAACAGATAAGGGTGGCCCATGGCTGGTGACGATCGCGTCCTTGCAGGCGGGGCGAAGTACATCGACTTCCAGACCGATCCGTCGCGCTACCGGCACTGGAAGCTCGACGTCGCCGGCGACGTCGCGACGCTGACCATGGACGTCGACGAGAACGCCGGCCTGTTCGAGGGCTATCAGCTCAAGCTGAATTCCTATGATCTCGGCGTCGACATCGAGCTTGCGGACGCCGTGCAGCGGCTGCGCTTCGAGCATCCCGAGGTCAAGGTCGTGGTGATGCGCTCGGGCAAGAACCGCGTGTTCTGCGCCGGCGCCAACATCCGCATGCTGGCGGGCTCGACCCACGCTCACAAGGTCAACTTCTGCAAATTCACCAACGAGACCCGCAACGGCCTGGAAGACTCCAGCGAGAATTCCGGGCAGAGCTTCATCACCGTCGTCAACGGCACCGCGGCCGGCGGCGGCTATGAGCTGGCGCTCGCGACCGACCACATCATGATGGCCGACGACGGCGCCGCCGCCGTCGCGCTGCCGGAAGTGCCGCTGCTCGCGGTGTTGCCGGGCACCGGCGGGCTCACCCGCGTCGTCGACAAGCGCAAGGTGCGCCGCGACCATGCCGATTTCTTCTGCACGATCGAGGAAGGCATCAAGGGCAAGCGCGCCGTCTCCTGGCGCCTGGTCGACGAGATCGCGCCGAACTCCAAGCTCGAGGGCAAGCTCGCCGAGCGCGTCAAGGAATTCGCCGCCAGGTCGAAGCGCAACGGCGCCGGCAAAGGTATCACGCTGCCGCCGCTGACGCGCACCATCGACGACAGCGCCATCCGCTATGGCTTCGTCAGCGTCGACATCGATCGCGCGGCGCGCATCGCCACCATCTCGATCAAGGCGCCGGAAACCACGGCTCCCGCCGACATCGACGGCATGATCGCGCAGGGCGCTGCGTTCTGGCCGCTGCAGGTCGCCCGCGAGCTTGATGATGCGATCCTGCATCTGCGCATCAACGAGCTCGAGATCGCGATGCTGGTGTTCAAGAGCCATGGCGACCGCGCCAATGTCGTGTCCTATGACGCGCTCCTGGAGGCCAACAAGGCGCACTGGCTGGTCAACGAGGTCAGGCATTACTGGAAGCGCGTGCTCAAGCGCATCGACGTCACCTCGCGCACGCTGGTGACGCTGGTCGAGCCCGGCTCCTGTTTTGTCGGCACGCTGGCCGAGCTCGTGTTCGCCGCCGACCGCTCCTACATGCTGATCGGCCAGAAGCAGGGCGATAACCGCCCGCCGCCGGCGATCGAGCTGACGGCGATGAATTTCGGGCCCTATCCGATGAGCCACGGCCTGACCCGGCTGCAATCGCGCTTCCAGGCCGACCCGTCGGATCTGGAGCGCGCGCAGGCGTCGATCGGCAAGGCGCTCGACGCGGAAGAGGCCGAGGAGCTCGGTCTCGTTACCTTCGCGCTCGACGACATCGACTGGGACGACGAGGTCCGCGTGTTCTTCGAGGAGCGCACCTCGTTCTCGCCCGACGGCCTCACCGGCATGGAAGCCAATCTGCGCTTCGTCGGCCCGGAGACCATGGAATCGAAGATCTTCTCCCGCCTCACGGCGTGGCAGAACTGGATCTTCCAGCGGCCGAACGCGGTCGGTGAGGACGGCGCGCTGCGCCGCTACGGCACCGGCCAGAAGGCGCAATTCGACATGACGCGCGTGTAGGAATTTTGCTGCGTCATGCCCGGCCTTGTGCCGGGCATCCACGTCTTCCTTCCGTCAACGAAGCAAGACGTGGATGGCCGGGCCAAGCCCGGCCATGACGAGAGAAATCTGCCCTAAGGAGGCTGCCATGAACATGAACATGAACATGAACATCATGAACGTCGATTACTCGACCAAGATTCCGAACAATGTGAATCTCGCCGAGGACCGCCAGGTGCTCAAGGCGCTGGAAGGCTGGCACCCCGGCTACATGGACTGGTGGAAAGATATGGGTCCGGACGGCTTCCAGGAATCGCTGGTCTATCTGCGCACCGCCTATTCGGTCGATCCGCGCGGCTGGGCCAAGTTCGATTACGTGCGGATGCCCGAATATCGCTGGGGCATCTTGCTCGCGCCGCAGGAAGAGAACCGGGTCATTCCGTTCGGCGAGGATTACGGCAAGCCGGCGTGGCAGGAAGTCCCCGGCGAGCACCGCGCGATGCTGCGCCGCCTGATCGTGATCCAGGGCGACACCGAGCCGGCCTCGGTCGAGCAGCAGCGCCATCTCGGCAAGACCGCGCCCTCGCTCTACGACATGCGCAACCTGTTCCAGGTCAATGTCGAGGAAGGCCGCCATCTCTGGGCGATGGTCTATCTGCTGCAGAAGTATTTCGGCCGCGACGGCCGCGAGGAGGCGGATGATTTGTTGCGCCGCCGCTCGGGCGACGCGGATAGCCCGCGCATGTTGGGGGCCTTCAACGAGGCGACGCCGGACTGGCTGTCGTTCTTCATGTTCACCTACTTCACCGACCGCGACGGCAAGATGCAGCTGCACTCGCTGGCGCAGTCGGGCTTCGATCCGCTGTCGCGCACCTGCCGCTTCATGCTGACCGAGGAAGCCCACCACATGTTTGTCGGCGAGACCGGCATCACCCGCGTCGTGCAGCGCACCTGCGATGCGATGAAGGAAGCCGGCATCACCGATCCCAACGACATCGCCAGGATCCGCGCGCTCGGCGTGATCGATCTGCCGACGATCCAGAAGAAGCTCAACCTGCACTATTCGCTGTCGCTCGATTTGTTCGGCTCGGAAGTGTCGACCAACGCGGCCAACGCCTTCAACGCCGGCATCAAGGGTCGCTACAAGGAAACCACGATCGAGGACGACCACCAGCTCAAGAGCTCGACCTATCCGGTCATGAAGATGGTGGACGGCCAGATCAAGATGGTCGACGAGCCGGCGCTGACCGCGCTCAACATGCGGCTGCGCGACGACTACACGCAGGACTGCGTCAAGGGCATGCTGCGCTGGAACAAGGTGATCTCGACCGCGGGCATCGACTACAAGCTCGCGGTGCCGAACACCGCCTTCCACCGCCAGATCGGCGAGTTCAAGGACGTCCATGCGACGCCCGATGGCCTCCTGATCGACGACGCCACCTGGGCCAAGCGCAAGAACGACTGGCTGCCGTCGACCGCGGACGGCGACTTCATCGCCTCGCTGATGAAGCCGGTGACCGAACCGGGCGAGTTCGCCTCCTGGATCTCGCCGCCCAAGGTCGGCATCGACAACAAGCCGGGCGACTTCGAGTATGTGAGGATCGAGAGCTGAGGGCCTGAGTTTCTTTCCGCAGGGAGAGAACAGGAAGGGGCGAGCCGAAAAGGTCCCGGGCTCGTCCCTTTCTTTTGGTCAGATGCCGGTACGGAGCCCGGCGTCAATCGTCATTTGTAAGTTCGTCGGGCCACATCTGCGCGCCGTGAAGCACGCGCAAGATGCGAACGGTCTCGCCGTCGACAAGGTACGCCGCGACATAAGGTGTGCGCGGGATGACCAACTCGCGCGTGCCGGCGACGCGCCCGGGCCGGCCACTGTCAGGAAAGTCGAGCAGGCGCCGCGCAGCATCGGCAATCTGTTCGTCAACATGGACCGCCGCACGAGGATTCTCGGCCTCGATGTAGCTGAAAATGTCGTCGCGATCGGATAACGCGAAGCGCGACCAGACGAGTTTCACCGCTTACGCCCTGTCGCTTTTCGAAGCGCGGCGGCGCGGCGTTGCGCGAAATGCGCTTCGACCTCGGAATCGTCGAGACCGGGCCGGGTATCCGCCAACGCCTGGTGCACCTTCTCGCGAAACCAGCCGTCGTAAGCCTGGCTGTTGCTCACGAGCTCCAGTGGAAGCATTCCTTCATTGGCCGTGCGTGTCAGCAGGATCCGCACGGCGTCGGATACTGTGAGACCCATGTTCTCCAGAACCTCGGTGGCCTTTTCCTTTACCTCCGCATCGATGCGGGTCTGGACCAGGGCATTCGAAGCCATAGCGATCTCCTTCACTCGCATCCAATGTAATGCATTTGAATGACATGCGCCAGAGGGGCAGCCCTATGGAAGCAGGTGAACCAGCTACAAAAACGGCCCCGCCCTTCAGCGGAGCCGTTGCCGTAGGTCGGTCGCGCGGCCGGTTAGCCCGCGATCTCCAGCCCTGCCGTGGCGTAGACCACGCCGCCATCGACCGCGATGGTGTTGCCCACGACATAGTCGCCGGCGCGCGAGGCGAGGTAGATCGCGGTACCCGCCATATCCTCGTCGGTACCGACGCGCTTCGCCGGCACGCGCTTGGCGACCTCGTCGGCGTGGTCGCGCGCGGCGCGGTTCATGTCCGACTTGAAGGCGCCGGGCGCGATCGCGGTGACGTTGATGTTGTCCTTGACCAGGCGGGTCGCCATGCGGCGCGTCAGATGGATCACCGCGGCCTTGCTCGCGGCATAGGAATAGGTCTCCATCGGGTTGACGAAGATGCCGTCGATCGAGGCGATGTTGATCACCTTGCCCGGCCTGTCGTGCGTCGCCGCCGCGCGCAGCGGCTTGGCCAGCGCCTTGGTCAGGAAGAAGATCGACTTGACGTTGAGGTTCATCACCTTGTCCCAGCCGCTCTCCGGGAATTCGTCGAAGTCCGCGCCCCAGGCCGCGCCGGCATTGTTGACGAGGATGTCGAGCTTCGGCTCGCGCTTGATGATCTCGCCGGCGAGCTTCTCGCAGCCCTCGACGGTCGAGATGTCGATCGGCAGTGCGATGCATTCGCCGTCATAGGCGGCGGACAGCTCCTGCGCGGTCGCCTCGCAGGGACCTGCCTTGCGCGCGGTGATGTAGACCCTGGCGGCACCCTGCGCGAGGAAACCGGCCGCGATCATCTTGCCGATGCCGCGCGATCCCCCGGTCACCAGTGCGACGCGGCCCTTCAGCGAAAACAGATCCTTGAACATGCGCTCCTCCATTGCGTTGCCAGTGGTTCTGGGCGCGGCCGGGGAACGAGTCAAGGATAGGGAGGGATCGGTACCTCCCCTTGAAAAGGGGAGGTCGCTTTGCTCGACAGAGCAAAGCGGGTGGGGATCTGCTCTCTCCCCAGGCACCGTCGCTTGTGGCTGACCCCCATCCCGACCTTCCCCCTTTCAGGGGGAAGGGGAAGTCAGACCGAAATTGGGTTGCGTCGAGCCGGGATGGAAACGGGAAACGCGTTACGCCGCGTCGATGCGGCGAAAGCCGTTCCACACCGCGGTGGCGGCACCGGATGTCAGCACCGGCAGCAGGCGCGTGTCCTGGTAATTGCCGTTCAGCGACACCCGCTGCAGCGCGGTCAGATGGTCGGCGCTTTCGGGAAACAGCATGCCCGGCCGCGTCGTCACCGCGGTCCGAAAGCCGATCGACCGGGCGAGGGCGAATTCACGCTGCCCGGCGGCGATCCGGTCGCCATAGGGATAGGCGAGATGCAATGCCGGCCGCTGCAGCGCATCCTCGATCCGCGCCCGGCTGGTCGCGAGCTCGAACGATGCGATCGTCTCGCTCTGCCTGGCGAGATTGCAATGGGTGATGGTGTGCGCGCCGATCGTCACCAGCGGATCGTCGGCAAAGCCGCGCAACTCGTCCCAGGACATGCAGAGCTCGCGGGCGATGCCGCTCTCGTCGACGCCGTGACGGGCGCACAGCGCTGATATCTCGGCCTGCATCTCCTGCTCGCCGGGCAGGGAACGCAGCCAGTCGTGCATGCGGCCGAAGGCAGTGCGCTTGGCCGGTGCCGTCGCGGTGTCGATCCGCGTCATGGTGCCGTCGATCGGCACCTCGATCGCGGACGCCGCCGCGATCACCCGCTCCAGCGCGATCCACCACAATCTGCCGCAGCCCTCGGCGAAATCGCTCGCGACATAGACCGTGAACGGGGCGCCGAACTCGCGCATCACCGGCAGCGCGAAATCACGGTTGTCGCGATAGCCGTCGTCGAAGGTAAGGCAGGCGAAGCGTCGCGCAAAATTCCGTTCGCTGAGACGGCGATGCGCCTCGTCGATGCTGATAACGTCGACGTCGAGCGCGCGCAGATGCGTCAGCATCGCGCGCAGGAAGTCCGGCGTGACCTCGAGATGATGGTTCGGCTGGAACGCATCGCCGCGCCGCGGGCGGACGTGGTGCAGCATGAAGATGGCGCCGACGCCGGCGAAGATCGGCCGCAGCAGGATATGCGCACCCGAGAAATACAACGCCTCCATGCCGGCACGGATCACGGTGTTGCGGAGTTGTTTCATGAGGGCGCGGGCCGGCCGATTTGCATTCCGCGGCAAACTTAGCGAAAGACCACTGAAGAAACTGTTATCCCGGTCCGACATGGCGCCCCCGCCATGGGCGTCATTTGGGGTTTGACAGTCAGCCAAGGGTTTGTTTTCTCTCTGGTTCCCGACCCCGCAGGACGCTGAATGCACGGACTTTTCAAGTGGAGTAGCAAGTGGTGGCCGGGGGTGATTCCACTGGTCGTGCTTTGGGGTATTGCGGCCTGGACCAGCACCACAACGGTCGAAGCGGACCTTGCCGCGCGCTCTAATACCGCACTGAAGGACACTGTCCTCGACAAGCGCCGCATCAGCGTCGACGGGCGCGACGTGACGTTCGCGGCCAACGCCTTCTCCGAAGACGGCCGCCTCAGCGCGGTGGCGTCGGTCGAAGCCGTCCCCGGCGTGCGGCTGGTGAACGACGAGACACGCCTTGTTCCCGAAGCCAAGCCCTTTGTCTGGTCCGCCGAACGCGACGTGGTGCGGGTCACGCTCGGCGGCAATGCGCCGCTGCCGTCGAGCAAGGGCAAGTTGACCGAGGCCGCGAAGGCCAGTCTCGGCGGTGTCGAGGTGGTGGATCAGATGGTGCTCGCCCGCGGCGCGCCGTTGCGATTCGACGCCGCGGCGCTGCTGTTGCTCGACCAGATCGGCAAGCTGAAGGAAGGCAAGATCACGCTGACCGACAACAAGGTTGCCCTCGCCGGCATGGCGCGCGAGCTCGGCGGACGCGAAGCGGTCGCCGCGGCGCTGAAGAACCTGCCGGAAGGCTATTCGATCGCCGCCAACGACATCAAGGCGCCGCCTTACGTGTTCCAGGCCTACAAGGACCCGGTCGCGGTGACGCTGACGCTGACCGGCTACGTCCCCGACAACAACGTGCATGCCGCGCTGGTCGCGGCCGCCGGCCGCAAGTTCTTCAGCGAGAAGGTGGTCGACAATCTCAAGGCCAGCATCGGCGCGCCGTCGGGTTTCGCGGCCGCGGTGGTGCCCGCGCTCGGCGCGCTGTCGCGGCTGTCGACCGGAACGCTGGTGGTATCGGACCGCGAGGTGAAGCTGTCGGGTGATGCGCTCTACGATGCCGCCGCCGGCCAGATCCGCGACGGGCTCGGCAAGGATTTTCCGCAGGGCTGGCAATACAAGGCCGAGGTCACGGTCAAGCCGGCGGCGGCCCCGGTCGATCCCACGGTGTGCCAGCAGCTGTTTTCCGAAATCCTCTCAAAGGGCAAGATCCGCTTCGAGTCGGGGAAGGCCGACATCGTGCCGGATTCAGCCGGCCTGCTCGACCGCCTGATCGAGACCGCGCTGCGCTGCCCCAATGCGACGATCGAGATCGCCGGCCATACCGACAGCGACGGCGAGGAGGCCGCCAACCAGGCGCTGTCGGAGCGGCGCGCGCAGGCCGTGGTGGATTATCTCGTGCGCGCCGGCCTGCCCGCCAGCCGCTTCACGCCGATCGGCTATGGCAGCACGCAGCCGCTGGCCGGCAACGAGAGTGAAGACGGCAAGGCGCAGAACCGCCGCATCGAATTCGTGGTGAAGTAGCGATGACCGTGCTCGCGACATTCTTCTGGGGTTGGCTGCTCGGCGCGGCGCTGCTCGGCTTCTGCATGGGCTGGATCGCGGTGGTGCATCGGGCGCAGGGCGTCTCGAAGGTCTGGATGCGCTGGCTGGCACTGCTCGCCGCCGCGCTGGTGGCGGCGTCGTTCGCGCGGATCGTGCCCGGCCGGTTCGGCTACTGGCTCGATCTCTTCCTGGTCATGTTCGCGCTCTATCTCGTCGGCTGCGCGATCGGCTCCTGGCTGCGCGACTGGGTGGTTTCGCGCAGCAAGCCCGCGAGCTGACCTCAATCTCCTGATCCGACGGGCCTGAGCGGCGCCGCCAAGCGCACGGGCGAGCCGCATTCATTTTAGCGCTTGACATTAATACGTACGTACGTATTAAATCCTGTCCATGCCAAAACCCTCTCTCCGCGATGCCATCCTCGACGCCGGCCTGAAGGAAATGTTCCGCACCGGCTATCACGGCACCAGCGTGCGCGACGTCACCGCCGCCGCCGGCGCGCCGCAGGGCTCCTTCACCAACCATTTCCGCTCGAAGGAGCTGTTCGCGTCCGAGGTGCTCGACCGCTACTTCCTCTATGTCCGTGGCCTGGTCGCGGAAGCCCTCGGCGACACGACACTGACGCCGCGCGAAAGGCTGAGAAGCTATCTCGATCTGATCACCGGCAAGCTTGCGCATGACGGCTTCACCCGCGGCTGCCTGATCGGCGATTTCAGCCTCGAGGCGTCGGGCTCGAGCGAGATGCTGCGCGAGCAGCTCGACGACATCTTCCGGGAATGGCGCGCGCCGTTTGCGGCCTGCATCGCCGAGGCTCAGGCCACGGGCGAGATCGCCTCCGACTTCGATCCCGATCAGTTGGCCGATTTCCTGCTCGCATCCTGGCAGGGCGCGATGCTGCGCATGAAGGTCGAACGCAGCGAAGCCGCGCTGACGCGTTTCAAGACGATCGCATTCCAAACCGTGTTCAAGGAGTTGCCATGACCATATCCGCCGATATCAGCCTGCATCATCGCGCCGTGCTCGGGAGCACGATGGCCTATCGCGAGACCGGCCGCAGCGCCGCGCCGCACGTGCTGTTCCTGCACGGCAATCCGACGTCGTCCTACATCTGGCGTAACATCATGCCGCTGGTCGCCCCCGTCGGGCACTGCATCGCGCCCGACCTGATCGGCTATGGCCAGTCCGGCAAGCCCGACATCGGCTATCGCTTCCTCGACCAGGCGGACTATCTCGACGCGCTGGTCGACGAGCTCGGCATTACCTCGGCCTATCTCGTCGCCCAGGACTGGGGCACGGCGCTCGCTTTCCACCTCGCGGCACGCCGTCCGCAATTGGTGCGCGGGCTCGCCTTCATGGAGTTCATCCGCCCGATGCGCGATTGGTCGGACTTCCACCAGCACGACGCCGCGCGGGAGACGTTCCGGAAATTCCGTACCCCGGGCGTGGGCGAGGCGATGGTCCTCGACAACAATGCGTTCGTCGAACGCGTGCTGCCCGGTTCGATCCTGCGCACGCTCAGCGAGGAGGAGATGGCCGCCTACCGCGCGCCGTTTGCGACGCGCGAGAGCCGCAAGCCGACCCTGATGCTGCCGCGCGAGCTGCCGATCGCGGGCGAGCCGGCCGATGTCGCCGAGGCGCTCACGGTGGCGCATGCGGCGCTCGCGGCATCGACCTATCCCAAGCTGCTGTTCGTTGGGTCGCCCGGGGCGCTGGTGTCACCGGCCTTTGCCGCCGAATTCGCCAAGACGCTCACGCATTGCGCGGTCATTCAACTCGGCGCGGGCGCGCATTATCTGCAGGAGGATCATCCGGAGGCGATCGGCCGCTCCGTGGCCGGCTGGATCGCCGGCGTCGAGGCCGCCTCCGCGCAGCGCCATGCCGCATGAGAGCACGGAGGGCATGACATGACGAATGTCTCGATCACCTATTGCCGGCCATGCGGCTATGAGAAGCGTGCGAAAGAGGCTGCGGCGCTGTTGCGCGAGCGCCTTGGCGTCGACGCGACGCTGATCCCCGGCAAGGGCGGCATCTTCGAGGTCAAGCTTGGCGATGAGGTTGTCGCCAGGCGCGCCAGGGGACATTTTCCCGATGCCGCCGAGATCGTCGCCGCGGTCACGGCCGCGCGGGATTGACGATCAGCGGAGCGCCTGTCGGCCGGGTAGCGGAAGATCATTCTTTATTCGGCCGTGCCGATGCTTCACCGTAGTTTCCCGGATGGCCTTGCGGACCGTTCGGCGGGCTAACTGCCGCACGCGCATGTCAAGTCTTGTCGAAGGCGGCGGGAAACGCGCATATTTGTGCACCCGCTGTCATGAATCATCCGTAATATCTTGAAGATGCGCGTTTTATTGTCTTTTGACGAATTCCACTCCGGTTTAAAACGCGCTACACGGGCCAGGGCACAGCGAAGCGCCGGCGGAGTTCGCCCGGGAGCCGTCGTCGCGGGATCGCAATTCGAGGTCTAGATGCTGGAAGCAATACGCAGGGCGATGGCGTTTCTGCGCCAGAAGCAAATCCTGCATCGGCTGGGTGTTGTCATCAGCATCGCCGTCATCGGCATCGCCTGCTACGTCCTGTATCACATGCTGCGCGGCATCGACACCAACGAGGTGCTCGAGGCCATCAAGAGCACCGAGCCGCGGCAGATTGCCCTGGCGGGACTGTTCGTCGCGGCGGGCTACTTCACGCTGACCTTCTACGATCTGTTCGCGGTGCGCGCGATCGGCCACGCCCATGTGCCCTATCGCATCAACGCGCTCGCGGCCTTCACCTCCTACTCGATCGGCCACAATGTCGGCGCCAGCGTCTTCACCGGCGGCGCGGTGCGCTACCGGATCTATTCGGCGTGGGGGTTGAACGCGATCGACGTCGCCAAGATCTGCTTTCTCGCCGGGCTCACCTTCTGGCTCGGCAATGCCGCGGTGCTCGGGCTCGGTATCGCCTACCACCCGGAGGCCGCCGCCAACATCGACCAGCTGCCGCCCTGGCTCAACCGGGCGCTGGCATTCGCGATCATCACCGCGCTGGTCGCCTATGTGGTCTGGGTCTGGACCCAGCCGCGGGTGGTCGGCCGCGGCCCCTGGACGGTGACCCTGCCGGGCGGCCCGCTGACGCTGCTGCAGATCGCGATCGGTATCCTCGACCTCGGCTTCTGCGCGCTGGCGATGTACGTCCTGGTGCCGGACGAGCCAAATCTCGGCTTCGTCGTGGTCGCGGTCATCTTTGTGTCCGCAACCCTGCTCGGCTTCGCCAGCCACTCCCCCGGCGGCCTCGGGGTGTTCGACGCCGCCATGCTGGTCGGCCTCTGGCAGATGGACCGCGAGGACCTGCTCGGCGGTATGCTGCTGTTCCGGCTGCTCTACTATATTGCGCCGTTCGTCATATCTGTAATCTTGCTGACGTTTCGGGAGGTTATCGTCGGCGCCCGACTCAAACGGCTGCCGCAGGCTGATTCGGGTCCCCGCGCCGAGCCGCACCATGAGGCGGTTCTGGTTCGCAAGCGCGGTGACTCCGGGGTCTGATGAAGCGGCCCGATGCCTCCCGAGGGTAGGTCGATGTGACCGCGCCTGGGCGAGACATGAACCGACGGGATGAAAGCCGCCGCGATGGCAATTGACGATTCGCATTCCTCCATCTTCTCGCCCTGGCCAGACCGGTTGCGCCACTCCGCGCTGATCCTGCTTGCCGCAGCGCTGGCCTTGAGCGTGGTGGTCGCGCTCGGCGAATTGTCGCTGGTGCGCGCCTGCGCCGTGTTCGTCTGCATCGCGGCCGCGGCGCTGGTGCCATGGCGGCTGCATGATGCCGGAACCTCGCGCGAGGATGTCCGCGGCGTCAATCCGGTCGAGGCCGCCGCGGTCAGCGCGGTCGTCGCCGGCATGCCGGATCCCGCCGTGCTGCTCGATCGCGCCGGCCGCGTCATCCATCTCAACACCGCCGCGGCGCAGCTCGCGCCGGCGCTGCGCAAGAACGAACTGGCGCAATTTGCCCTGCGTTCGCCGGAGATCATCACCGCGCTGCGCGAGGCGATCGCGACCACCGAGCCCCGCCGCGCCACCTATACCGACCACGTTCCGGTCGATCGCTGGATGGAACTGGTGATTACGCCGGTGCCGGTGCCGACCCAGTTCGGCGGCACCGAGAAGTGCATGCTGATGACCTTCCACGACCTGACGCCGCTGCGCCGAGTCGAGGAGATGCGTGCCGACTTCGTCGCCAATGCCAGCCATGAGCTGCGCACGCCGCTCGCCGCCTTGTCCGGCTTCATAGACACGCTGCAGGGGCCGGCGCGCGAGGACGCGCGGGCGCGCGAGCGCTTCCTCGGCATCATGCACACCCAGGCGACCCGCATGGCGCGGCTGATCGACGACTTGCTGTCGCTGTCGCGGGTCGAACTGTCGGCCCATGTGCGGCCCGAGGCCTCGATCGATATCGTGCCGATCATCCGCCAGGTGGCCGACGGGCTCGAGGCGCTGGCCAGCGAGCGCCAGGTCGAGATCGAGGTCGACCTGCCTCAGGCCCCGGTCATGATCGCCGGGGACCGCGAGGAACTGCTCCGCCTGTTCGAGAACCTGATCGAGAATGCCCTCAAATACGGCGCCTCCGGGGGCCGCGTCATAGTGTCGCTGAATCAGGCCGTTTCGGGTGCATCGGGCGAGGGGACCCCCGAAATCCGTGTCATGGTACGGGATTTCGGCCCTGGCATCGCCCCGGAGCACCTGCCGCGGCTGACCGAGCGCTTCTACCGGGTCGACGTCGGCGACAGCCGTAACCAGGGCGGAACGGGCCTTGGATTATCGCTGGTGAAACATATTCTTAACCGTCATCGCGGGCGTCTTTTGATCGAGAGCGTGCCGAAGAACGGCGCCACTTTTACCGCCTGTTTTCCCCGGCCGAAGACCCCGTTGCCAACCCAAAGCTAAGCATTTTCAGCTGCTTAGCGCTGTCATCCAACTGTCATCCAACCTTCGTAAAAGCAGCACCGACCGCTCCTAGATGGACCGGCGTGAGCGCGATCGGGCGCATTCGGCGCTTCGCTCACTGGATGGAGACAACCCATGAATTTCATCAAAGCAATCGTCGCAGCCGGCATGATCGCCGCTTCGACGTCGGCCTTCGCTGCCGATATTACCGGCGCGGGCGCGACGTTTCCGTTCCCGATCTATTCGAAGTGGGCTGACGCCTACAAAAAGGAGACCGGCAATGGTCTGAACTACCAGTCGATCGGCTCCGGCGCCGGCATCAAGCAGATCCAGGCCAAGACCGTGACCTTCGGCGCCACCGACGCGCCGCTCAAGCACGAGCAGCTCGAGAAGGACGGCCTCGTCCAGTGGCCGATGGTGATGGGCGCGATCGTCCCGGTCGTGAACCTCGAAGGCATCAAGCCGGGCGACCTGATCCTGTCGGGCGAAGTGCTCGGCGACATCTATCTCGGCAAGATCACCAAGTGGAATGACGCGGCGATCGCCAAGCTCAATCCGAAGCTGACCCTGCCGGGCGATGCGATCACCGTCGTGCGCCGTTCGGACGGTTCGGGCACCACCTTCAACTTCACCGACTATCTCTCCAAGTCGAACGCCGACTGGAAGTCCAAGGTCGGTTCCGGCACCGCGGTCGAATGGCCGGTCGGCGTCGGCGCCAAGGGCAACGAAGGCGTTGCCGGCAACATCAGCCAGACCAAGAACGCGATCGGCTATGTCGAATACGCCTATGCCAAGCAGAACAAGCTGACCTACACCGGCTTGGTCAACAAGGCCGGCAAGACCGTGCAGCCGACCATCGCTGCCTTCCAGGCCGCCGCGTCGAACGCCGACTGGGCCAAGGCTCCCGGCTACTACGTGATCCTGACCGACCAGCCGGGCGAAGCCTCCTGGCCGATCACCGCGGCGACCTTCATCCTGATGCACAAGGACTCGACCGACAAGGCGGCCTCGCAGGAAGCGCTCAAGTTCTTCAAGTACGCCTTCGAGAAGGGCGACAAGGCAGCCGAAGAGCTCGACTACATCCCGATGCCGGACGCGGTCGTCAAGCTGATCGAGAAGACCTGGTCCTCTGACATCAAGAGCTAAGTCCAACTTTGCGGCAGGACCTGTGCCGACTCGATCGCGGCACAGGTTGAGCGACCAAGACCCGGTCTCCATCACCGCGGCAACAAGCGCGGGATCGAGGCCGGGGTTCGCGCCTCAAGGGGCGTGGCTGGAACGACGACGCCCGGCCAAATGCGTCAGTGAAGATCGCTTCGGGGCGTAGCGGTTTGCGTGGCTTTTGCATACTAAAGAGGGGATTGGCGTGGCAGACATGGCTGTTCAGAGCGATGTGATGGAAGCCGCGGGACCTTACGATCGCGCCAAGGCCCTCAGCGCCTTCAGGCTCGGTGACCTCACCTTCTATTGGATCACCCGCATCTCGGCGATTTCGGTCCTGTTGATCCTCGGCGGCATCATCCTGTCGCTGATCGTCGGCGCCTGGCCGGCGATGAAGGAATACGGCTTCGCCTTCCTCTGGACGCAGCGCTGGGCACCCTCGGCCGATCCGCCGGTACTCGGCGCGCTCGGCCCGATCTACGGCACGCTGATCACCTCGGTCATCGCGATGCTGATCGCCATTCCGGTCGGCATCGGCATCGCCGTGTTCCTCACCGAGCTCTGCCCGCAAGTGCTGCGCCGCCCGATCGGCATCGCGATCGAGCTGCTCGCCGGCATCCCCTCGATCATCTACGGCATGTGGGGCTTCTTCGTGCTTGGCCCGTTCCTGGCCAACACGTTCCAGCCTTTCATGATCCGGATCTTCGAGGGCGTCCCGGTGCTGGGCGCGGTGTTCGCCGGCCCGCCGTCCTATCTCAGCCTGTTCAACGCTGCGCTGATCCTTGCGATCATGGTGCTGCCCTTCATCACCGCGATCTCGGTCGACGTGTTCAAGACCGTGCCGCCGGTGCTGAAAGAGGCCGCCTACGGCATGGGCTGCACCACCTGGGAGGTCGTCCGCAGCGTCGTGATCCCCTACACCCGCGTCGGCGTGATCGGCGGCATCATGCTGGCGCTCGGCCGCGCGCTCGGCGAGACCATGGCGGTGACCTTCATCATCGGCAACTCGTTCCGCATCTCGTCGTCGATCTTCGCGCCGGGCACCACGATCTCGGCGGCGATCGCAAGCGAATTCGCCGAGAGCGACGGCCTGCACCAGTCCGGCCTGATCCTGCTCGGCCTGCTGCTGTTCGTGCTGACCTTCTTCGTGCTCGCCGGCGCGCGGCTGATGCTGATGCGGCTTGAAAAGAAGGCGGGGAAGTAACGCCATGAACCCGATCTACAAATCCCGCCGCCGCAGCGACATCGTCATCCGCGCACTCTGTGTCGGCGCCGCGCTGTTCGGCGTCACCTGGCTGGCGCTGATCCTGATCACGCTGCTCTATAACGGCCTCGCCGGCCTCAGCGTGCAGCTGTTCACCCAGAACACGCCGCCGCCCGGCTCGACCGAAGGCGGCCTGCTCAACGCCATCGTCGGCTCGGTCATCATGACCGCGATCGGCGTCGGCATCGGCGCGCCGCTCGGCCTGTTCGCCGGCACCTACCTCGCCGAATACGGCAAGCACGACAAGCTGACCTCGGTGATCCGCTTCATCAACGACATCCTGCTCAGCGCGCCCTCGATCATCATCGGCCTGTTCATCTATGGTGCGGTGGTGGTGCCGATGCGCGGCTTCTCGGCGATCGCAGGCAGTCTCGCGCTCGCGGTGATCGTGATCCCCGTCGTGCTGCGCACCACCGAGGACATGCTGCTCTTGGTGCCCAATCCGCTGCGCGAGGCCGCCTCCGCGCTCGGCCTGCCGCGTTCGCTGGTGATCAAGCGGATCGCCTATCGTGCGGCGCGATCGGGTCTGATCACCGGCGTGCTGCTGGCGACCGCCCGCGTCGCCGGCGAGACCGCGCCGCTGCTGTTCACCGCGCTGTCGAACCAGTTCTTCAGCCTAGATCTGACCAAGACGATGGCCAACCTGCCGGTGACCATCAACAACTTCGTGCAGAGCCCCTACGCCTACTGGAAAGAGCTGGCGTGGAGCGGTGCGCTGCTCATCACATTCACCGTGCTCGCGTTGAATATCGGCGCGCGTATCCTTGGTGCCGAAAGGGCCGCAAAATGACCGAGCTTTCCGTCTCCACGACTGCCGCGGGCCACGTTCCCCAGGTTCCGCTGCCGGAAGCGCCGCCGAAAGTCACGGTGCGCAACCTCAACTTCTATTACGGCGAGCACCACGCGCTGAAGAACATCAACCTGACGCTCGGCACCAACCGCGTCACGGCGTTCATCGGCCCGTCCGGCTGCGGCAAGTCGACCCTGCTGCGCATCTTCAACCGGATGTACGACCTCTATCCGGGCCAGCGCGCGGTCGGCCAGCTGATGCTGGACCAGACCAACATTCTCGACCCCAAGCTCGACCTCAACTTGCTGCGCGCGCGGGTCGGCATGGTGTTCCAGAAGCCGACGCCGTTCCCGATGACGATCTACGAGAACATCGCCTTCGGCATCCGCCTCTACGAGAAGATCTCGAAGTCCGAGATGGACGACCGGGTCGAGAAGGCGCTGCGCGGCGGCGCGCTGTGGAACGAGGTCAAGGACAAGCTGAACGCCTCCGGCCTGTCGCTCTCCGGCGGCCAGCAGCAGCGCCTGTGCATCGCGCGCACCGTGGCGGTGCGCCCCGAGGTGATCCTGTTCGACGAGCCGTGCTCGGCGCTCGACCCGATCTCGACCGCCAAGGTCGAGGAGCTGATCCAGGAGCTCTCCGAGGACTACACGATCGCGATCGTCACCCACAACATGCAGCAGGCGGCGCGCGTCTCCGACAAGACCGCCTTCATGTATCTCGGCGAGCTGATCGAGTTCGACGACACCAACAAGATCTTCACCTCACCGAGCGATCGGCGCACCCAGGACTACATCACCGGCCGGTTCGGTTGACCGGCGCATGATCCGGAAAAGTGGAAACCGGTTTTCCGATCAGGTCATGCTAAAATTCAGGACACGAAACCATGATCCCCGGGAACATGGTTGAGGGAGACAAGCGATGGCTTCTGAACATACCGCCAAGGCATTCGACAGCGACCTGCAGGAGTTGACCCGCCTGGTCGCCGAGATGGGCGGCCTGGTCGAACGGATGATTACCGAGTCGGTCGACGCGCTGATCCGTCGCGACGTCGCGCTCGGCAAGCGCGTGGTCGCCGCCGACATCGAGATCGACAATCTGCAGCGCAACATCGAAGAGCGCGCGGTGCTGACGATCGCGCGCCGCCAGCCGATGGCGATCGACCTGCGTGAGATCGTCAGCGCGATGCGCGTCGCCACCGACCTCGAGCGGATCGGCGACCTCGCCAAGAACATGGGCAAGCGCGTCGCGGCGCTGGAGAGCGATTTCCAGCCGCTGAAGCTGATCCGCGGCCTCGAGCACATGACCGACCTCGTGCTGTCGCAGGTCAAGTCGGTGCTCGACGCCTATGCCGCGCACGACCTGCCGGCGGCGATGAACGTCTGGAAGGGCGACGAGGAGGTCGATGCGATCTGCACCTCGCTGTTCCGCGAACTGCTCACCTACATGATGGAAGATCCGCGCAACATCTCGTTCTGCATCCATCTGATGTTCTGCGCCAAGAACATCGAGCGGATCGGCGATCACGCCACCAATATCGCAGAGACCGTGTTCTACATGATCGAGGGCCAGCAGATCACCGACAAGCGCCCGAAGGGGGACATGACCACTTTTGCCACCACGGTGCCGGGCAACTGAGGCATGATCGGCAAGCGCGGAACCGGCAAGAGTGAAACTGGACGATCCTCGCGACAAATCGTTTCCGCGGGAACTATGCTCAAGGAAGTTAAGCGTTTCGGTTTGCGTCTGGGCAACGGATCACCACAGAGAAAGAACTTAAACCGATGAGCGCACGCATTCTGGTAGTCGAAGACGAGGAAGCGCTGACGACGCTGTTGCGCTACAACCTCGATGCGGAAGGCTACGATGTCGAGACGGTGGGGCGCGGCGACGATGCCGACACGAGGCTGAAGGAGCGCGTTCCCGACCTCGTGGTGCTCGACTGGATGCTGCCGGGCCTGTCCGGCATCGAGCTGTGCCGCCGCCTGCGGGCGCGGCCCGAGACCAAGCAGCTTCCGATCATCATGCTGACCGCGCGCGGCGAGGAAAGCGAGCGCGTGCGCGGGCTTGCCACCGGCGCTGACGATTACATCGTCAAGCCGTTCTCGGTGCCGGAACTGCTGGCGCGGGTGAAGGGCCTCTTGCGCCGCGCGAGCCCCGAGCGGCTTGCGACCGTGCTGACCTATGGCGACATCGAGCTCGACCGCGAGAAGCGCCGCGTGGCGCGCTCCGGCCGTCCGATCGATCTCGGGCCGACCGAGTATCGCCTGCTCGAATTCTTCCTCGAGCATCCCGGCCGCGTGTTCAGCCGCGAGCAGCTGCTCGACAGCGTCTGGGGCCGCGACATCTACATCGATGAACGCACCGTCGACGTGCACATCGGCCGCCTGCGCAAGCTGCTCAATCCCGGCCGCGAGCAGGATCCGATCCGCACCGTGCGCGGCGCCGGCTACGCGCTCGACGACCGCTTTGCCAAGGCCGAGCCGCAGCCGTAACGGCCGTTGCGGGATTCATAGCCCGCAGCACGGTGTCGTCCCGGCCTAGTGCGCAATTGCGCACGGGAGCCGGGACCCATACGCCGCGGCCGGTGTAATCGGCACGTGGCCGGACGGCTTTCTAACAACACGCATTCGTGGTTATGGGTCCCGGCCTGCGCCGGGACGACGGCGGTGATGTAACGGGCTGCGCGCCACAAAAAAATCCCCGCTTTCGCGGGGATTTGTTTTTCAGGTCTTCCGTGGTTTCCCGAGTGCTCACTTGATCTGCGGTTTCGCCGACGGCCGGCGGCGATCGGCGGCGGGCTGGTAGGCAACGCGCGAGTGATGCGCGCAATAGGGCAGGCCGGCGAGCGCCTTGCCGCCGCAGAAGAAGAATTCCGGGCTCGAGGGATCGCCGACCGGCCAGTGACAGGTGGCCTCGTTGAGCTCGAGCAGCGACAGCCGCTGGCTCATCGGCACCACATTGTCGAAGGAGATCGGATCCGGCTCCATCTCGACCTCGAAGGCGTGCGCCAGTGCGGTGTTGCCGCGCGAGACCGGGCGCGCCACCCGCATCATGTGCTGGGCGGGGCGGGCCTTGCGCTGCCGCGGCGCGGCCGTGGAGGGTGCCTTGGCGCGGCCGGAGAGGCCGAGCCGATGCACTTTGCCGATCACGGCGTTTCGCGTCACATTGCCAAGTTCCGCCGCGATCTGGCTGGCCGACAGGCCGGACTCCCAGAGCTTCTTCAGCTGCTCGACGCGATCGTCGGACCAGGTCAATACAGTCATCGCATTCTTCCCTTCGCGTAGCGCCGGCCAATCATTGGAGCGGCGCTGCGAGCCAATCTGGACAAATATCCCTGCGGCCAGAATCCCTTAGCCCTCGCCGGGCGCGGTCTTGCGCCCGAACGTTTACGCGCGATACGAAGGCTACTTAGAGGGTCCAGTACTGCCGCACGAGATGTCGTACCCGACAGGCCAAACGCTACAATATGGCGTGACTCTGGCGCAAGAGTCCGCGGCCGTGCGTCCACATGTTCCCACACAGTTAAGCATTGCGATGAGGCTTTTCCACCGCACCGGAATGCTCCGGATTGCGCTCGTTTCGCATTGCAGGAAGGCCACTTCGTGACGATTGACACTTACCGACCGCAGCATAGAATGCCCGCCACGTGCCGCCCGCAAAGGCGGCCGTTTTGTTTTCCGAAGCTGGCCGTTGCTGCGCTGGCGTCAAGGCGCAGCGGCAATTGTCGGCTTAAAAACCGTCAGTGAACGCCATGACCAACGCTGCCACGTCGCATCTGCTTCCCGTCTTCGCCAGGGTCGATCTCGGCTTCGAGCGCGGTGAGGGCGCCTGGCTGATCGCAACCAACGGCGACCGCTATCTCGATTTCACCTCGGGCGTCGCGGTCAACGCGCTCGGACACGCGCATCCGCATCTGGTCAAGGCGCTGCAGGAACAGGCGACCAAGCTCTGGCACATGTCGAACCTGTTCAAGAGCCCGGACGGCGAGGTGCTTGCCGCGCGGCTGTGCGAGCAGAGCTTTGCCGACTTCGTGTTCTTCTGCAATTCCGGTGCCGAAGCGATGGAGGGCGTGATCAAGCTGGTCCGCCACTATCACTTCTCCAAGGGCCATGGCGAGCGCTACCGCATCATCACCTTCGAGGGCGCCTTCCACGGCCGCACACTGGGCACGCTGGCGGCGACCGGCTCGGCGAAATATCTCGAGGGCTTCGGCCCGCCGATGGACGGCTTCGACCAGGTGCCGCATGGCGACATCGAGGCGGTGAAGAAGGCGATCGGCCCGCACACCGCCGGCATCCTGATCGAGCCGGTGCAGGGCGAGGGCGGCGTGCGCTCGGCGCCGCAGGCGTTCTTCAAGGCGCTGCGCGCGCTCTGCGACGAGCACGGCCTGCTGCTCGCCTTCGACGAGGTGCAGACCGGCATGGGCCGCACCGGCGAACTGTTCGCCTACAAGCGTACCGGCGTCACGCCGGACGTGATGTCGCTGGCCAAGGCGCTCGGCGGCGGTTTCCCGATCGGCGCGGTGCTGGCGACCGCGCAGGCTGCGGCCGGCATGGCGCCCGGCTCGCACGGCTCGACCTTCGGCGGCAATCCGCTCGCGGTCGCCGCCGCCAATGCCGTGCTCGACGTCATGCTGAAACCCGGCTTCTTCGAGCATGTGCAGAAGATGTCGCTGCTGCTCAAGCAGAAGCTCGCTTCCGTCGTCGACCGCTATCCCGGCGTGCTGTCGGAGGTGCGCGGTGAGGGGCTGTTGATAGGCGTCAAGGCCGTGGTGCCGTCGGGCGATCTGATCGCAGCACTGCGCAACGAAAAGCTGCTCACCGTCGGTGCCGGCGACAATGTGGTGCGGTTCCTGGCGCCGCTGATCGTGACCGAGGCCGAGATCGATACGTCGATCACTGCGCTCGAGCGCGCCTGCGCGACATTGCCGGCGGCGCAGCCGAAGAAGGCGGCTGGATGATGAGCAAGCCGGTCCGCCACTTCCTCGATATCAACGAGCTGCCGCTCGGCGAGTTGCGCAACATGCTGTCCGCCGGAGCCGCCATGAAGGCGAAGCTGAAGGCGCATGAGAAGGGCAGGAAGCCGCTCGAAGGCAAGACGCTGGCGATGATCTTCGAGCGCCCGTCGACCCGCACAAGGGTGTCGTTCGACGTCGGCATGCGCCAGCTCGGCGGTGAATCCATCATGCTGACCGGCGCCGAGATGCAGCTCGGCCGCGGCGAGACCATCGCCGACACCGCGCGCGTGCTGTCGCGCTATGTCGATGCGATCATGATCCGCATCCTAAACCATGACGCGCTGCTCGAGCTCGCGGCTCACGCCACCGTCCCCGTCATCAACGGCCTGACCCGGCGTTCGCATCCCTGCCAGGTGATGGCCGACCTCATGACCTATGAGGAAAATCGCGGCTCGATCGAGGGCAAGACCGTGGCCTGGACCGGCGACGACAACAACGTGCTGGCCTCCTGGGCGCATGCCGCCGAGCGATTCAAGTTCCAGCTCAATGTCGCGACCCCGCCGGAGCTGGCGCCGAAGAAGCCGATGCGCGACTGGATCAAGGCGACCGGCGCGCCGATCGTGCTCGGCACCGATCCGGAAGCCGCCGTGCGCGGCGCCGACTGCGTCGTCACCGACACCTGGGTGTCGATGGGCGACAAGGAGGGCGAGCACCGCCACAACGTGCTGCGGCCCTATCAGGTCAATGCCAAGCTGATGTCGCTCGCCAAGCCGGACGCACTGTTCATGCACTGCCTGCCCGCACATCGCGGCGAGGAGGTCACCGACGAGGTGATCGACGGGCCGCAATCCGTGGTGTTCGACGAGGCGGAAAACCGCCTGCATGCGCAGAAGGGCATTCTGGCCTGGTGTTTCGACGCGGTCGCGTAGTCGTAGATCAGTAAGCGTTGTCGTCCCGGGCAAGCGCAGCGCGACCCGGGACCCATAACCATCGCTGTCAATTGTTGTGAAGGCTGGGGCCCCAGCTTGATGCAGCAACTCACATTGGTGGTTATGGGTCCCTGCTTTCGTAGGGACGACGGATAGATCCGTTCCGGTGAACCCCTTTCGTTTTGCGGTCCGAGACCCCAGATAGAGCGCCATGGTTTCACAATCCCCCGACATCAAAATCACGCCCGAGGCGCCGGTTCGCGCGCCCTCAGCGGTTCCTGTCGACGATGCCGTGCTGGCCTTCGAGGTCGGCGCGCTGGACCTGCGCGGCCGGCTGACCCGGCTTGGCCCCGCGCTCGACGAGATCCTGCACAAGCACGATTATCCGCCCGCGGTCGGCAAGCTGCTCGGCGAGGCGATCGTGCTCACCACGCTGCTCGGCTCGTCGGTCAAGTTCGAGGGCCGCTTCATC
This sequence comes from Bradyrhizobium ferriligni, assembly GCF_056837965.1. Classification (NCBI taxonomy): domain Bacteria; kingdom Pseudomonadati; phylum Pseudomonadota; class Alphaproteobacteria; order Hyphomicrobiales; family Nitrobacteraceae; genus Bradyrhizobium; species Bradyrhizobium ferriligni. The sequence continues at coordinate 52,879 of NZ_JBXEJO010000018.1, read as the reverse complement.
CTGCAGACCCGGACCGACGGTCCGGTGTCGCTCCTGATCGTCGATTTTCAGGCGCCCGACCGGCTGCGCGCCTATGCGCGCTACGACGCATCGCGCCTCAAGAACGGCCAGAGCTCGGGCGAGCTGCTCGGCAAGGGCCACCTCGCGATGACCATCGATCAGGGCTCGAACACCAGCCGTTACCAGGGACTGGTCGCGCTCGACGGCGGCGGCCTGGAAGAGGCAGCCCATGAATATTTCCTGCGCTCGGAGCAGATCCCGACGCGGGTGCGGCTTGCGGTCGGCGAGGAGATGCGCGGCGGCGAGGGCGGCAAGCTGCACTGGCGCGCCGGCGGCATCCTGCTGCAATTCCTGCCCAAGGCGCCCGAGCGCGCCAAGCAGGCCGATCTGCATCCCGGCGATGCGCCGGAAGGCACCGCCACGCATAGCGTGCCGGACGATGACGCCTGGATCGAGGGTCAGTCGCTGATCTCGACCGTCGAGGACGTCGAGCTGATCGATCCCGATCTGTCCGGCGAGCGGCTGCTCTATCGCCTGTTCCACGAACGCGGCGTTCGCGTCTTCAACCCGCAAACGCTGCGCGCGCAATGCTCCTGCTCGCGCGATGCGGTGTCGTCGATGCTGAAGAGCTTTGCGCCGAACGACCGCGCCGAGATGGTCAAGGACGGCAAGGTCGTCGTGACCTGCGAGTTCTGCTCGTCGGTGTATGAGTTCACGCCGCAGGAAGCCGGCGTCGAGTAGACGCGTTCGTCATCGTAGCCCGGATGAAGCCAACGGGTCGCGCGAACGCGCGCCCGATGACAGGCTCCGCGAAATCCGGGGCCGCTCCAACCTCGGATGCACCTGCCCTCGGATTGCGCTTCGCTCCATCCGGGCTATGCAGGCGTCAGTTCAACACCCTTTTGCCGCCCGGGCTCGGGCTATCCAGCGAGAATGTCGGCACGTCGATGTCGAAGCGCTCGCCGGCTTCGGTGACCATCTGATAGCTGCCGGTCATGAAGCCGGAGGCGGTCGGCAGCGGCACGCCGCTCGTGTATTCGAAGCGCTCGCCGGGCGCGAGCACCGGCTGCTCGCCGACCACGCCCTCGCCGCGCACCTCCTGGCGGCGGCCGGTGGCGTCGGTGATGATCCAGTGCCGCGTCCGCAGCTGCACCGTTTCCGGGCCCGAATTGACGATCACGATCTTGTACGACCAGAAATATTCGCGCCGGTCGACCGACGAGCGCTCCGGCATGAAGTTCGGCTCGACGGTGACTTCGATCTGGCGGGTAACGGCGCGGTACATGCGGCTCAATCCGATGGTCCTGGCGCATGGCCCGTTTTCGACCGGATCATGCTCGAACAGGGCGCCATCATAGCCAATTGAACCGCCGGAACCAATCGCCTGCCAGGCCGTGAAAAGGCGGCCCAGGGGCGGCCCGTTCATCGCGGTTTCAACATAGTTCCGCTCTAAAGCGCGGCCGCATGCCGCCGCACTCCGTGCTTTGTCGGCAACTCGCGGACCGATATTATCTTTTCAGCACGGCGTGCGGGGCGTCCGCGGCCGACACGGTGTTTGATGAGCTCGATTGCCGACCCCATAGCCGGTTCGCCGGTGGCTGACGCCAAGGCCGAGGTAAAGGCTGAGGCCGAGGCGAAGGTTGCTGCGCCCGCGATCACGTTGCCGGCGACCGGCGAGCGCGAGCTCCGCCTCGATCTGTTCCGCGGGCTCGCGCTGTGGCTGATCTTCATCGATCATCTGCCGACCAATCTTCTGACATGGCTCACGATCCGCAATTACGGCTTCTCCGACGCCACCGAGATCTTCATCTTCATCTCCGGCTACACCGCGGCCTTCGTCTACGGCCGCGCGATGCTGGAGGGCGGCTTCGTGATCGCGACCGCGCGCATCCTGCGCCGGGTCTGGCAGATCTATGTCGCGCACGTCTTCCTGTTCACGATCTTCCTCGCCGAGATCTCCTATGTCGCGACCTCGTTCGAGAACCCGCTCTACAGCGAGGAAATGGGGATCATGGACTTCCTCAAGCAGCCCGACGTCACCATCGTCCAGGCGCTGCTGCTGCGCTTCCGTCCCGTCAACATGGACGTGCTGCCGCTCTATATCGTCTTGATGCTGTTCCTGCCGCTGATCCTGTGGCTGATGAAATGGAAGCCCGACGTCACGCTCGGCCTCTCGGTCGTGCTCTACGCGCTGACCTGGCAGTTCGACCTCTATCTCTCGGCCTATCCGAACGGCTTCTGGGCGTTCAATCCGTTCGCCTGGCAATTGCTGTTCGTGTTCGGCGCCTGGTGCGCGCTCGGCGGCGCTCGGCGGATGTCGCGCATCCTGTCGTCGAACATCACGATGTGGATTTGCATCGTCTATCTGGTCGCGGCGTTCTTCGTGACGCTGACCTGGTACGTGCCGCAGCTCGGCCACATCATGCCGAAGGTGATCGAGCAATGGATGTATCCGATCAACAAGACCGACCTGGACGTGTTGCGGTTCGCGCACTTCCTGGCGCTCGCCGCGCTCACCGTGCGCTTCCTGCCCAAGGACTGGCCGGGGCTGAAATCGCCCTGGCTGCGACCTTTGATCCTGTGTGGCCAGCACTCGCTTGAGATATTCTGTCTCGGGGTCTTCCTCGCCTTTGCCGGTCACTTCGTGCTTGCCGAAGTATCTGGCGGTGCCGCACTGCACGCCTTGATCAGCGTCTGCGGCATCCTCATCATGTGCGGCATGGCGTGGATCATTTCGTGGTACAAGCACTCCGCCGACAAAGGCGCCTCGAAAAAAGGCGCCGCCGGCAACGCCGATCTGGCGGGAGGGGGAGCATGAAGTCCGCGCGGACGATGCTGGGCCTGACACTGCTCGCAGCCTGCCTGACGGCCGGTTTGGCGGCGGCGCCCGCGCGCGCCGGCGACACAACGGAGCCGGCACCGCCGCCGCCCTGCGACGTGCCCGCCTATCTGCTTTCGAGCGAGAGCTCGCTGCCCAAGGTCACCGATGCCATCAAGTCCAACCGGCCGCTCAACGTGCTGGTGGTCGGCAGCCGCTCCTCGACCATCCAGGGCAACGAGGCGAGCGCCTATCCGGCCACGCTGCAGGCGGCGCTGAAGGAGGCGTTGCCGTCGTCGACGATCGATCTATCCGTAGAATTACAGGGAAAGAGCACCGCCGAGGAGACCGCGGGAACCCTTGTTAAGCTTGTTGAAGCAAAAAAGCCTACTTTGGTTATCTGGCAGACCGGAACGGTCGATGCTATGCGAGCAGTCGATCCCGACGATTTCCGTACCGCCATCAACGAAGGCGTTGTTGCGTTGCGGGACGCAGGGACCGACGTAGTGCTGGTCAATCTGCAATACAGCCCGCGTACGGAGACGATGATCTCTGCGCCGCCCTATCTCGACAACATGAAGGTGGTGGCGCAGCAGCACGACGTTCCGCTGTTCGACCGGTTCGCGATTATGAAGCAGTGGAGCGACGCCGGATATTTTGACCTGTTCAGCACCTCGCATGGTGTCGATCTGGCCAAGAAGGTTCATGCCTGTCTCGGCCGCGCACTGGCGAAATTCGTGATCGATGCGGCCCATCTGGGCCCGGTGCAGCAGAATTAAGGAAGCAGAGTAAATGCGTTTTGCCTTCCCTTTTCGCGCTTCCGCAGGGCGAGGCCTGTGCGCTGTTGCAGTGCTGGCGCTGCTCGGGGTCGCGCCGTCGCGCGCGCAGACCGGGCAGGCCGACCAGCATGCAGCGATCTCATCCGGTACCAAGGCTGAAGCCACGAAGACAGAGCCGAGCAGGCCCGCCGCGATCGAAGCGACCGCCGCTCAGCAGCCGCAACCCGGCGTCGCCGCGAAGGCGCTCGACAAGGTGAAGCAGGCCGCGAAATCCGCCAGCGACATCTTCCACCGCGTGCCCTGTCAGCAGCCCAAGGGCGTACCGAACAGCACCGGCTCGCTGCCGCATGTCGCGGCCAAGCTTGCCGCCGGCAAGCCGGTCGTCATCATCGCGTTCGGCTCGTCCTCGACCCAGGGCTATGGATCGTCGGCGCCGGAATTCACCTATCCCAACCGGCTCGCCGGACAGTTGCGCCGGCAGTATCCGTCCGCCGACATCACCGTGCTCAATCGCGGCAAGGGCGGCGAGGACGCGCCCGAGATGATGGCGCGGCTGCAAACCGAAGTGATCGACGTACATCCCGACATGGTGATCTGGCAGGTCGGCACCAACGCGGTGCTGCGCAACCTCGATCCCGCCGAGACCGCCAAGCAGGTCGAGGACGGCGTGGCGCGCCTTCAGGCGTCCGGCGCCGACGTCGTGCTGGTCGATCCGCAATATTCGCCGCGCGTCACCGAGCGTCCCGAAAGCGCGCGCGGCATGGTGAAGCTGCTCGGCCGCATCGCCGCGCTGCGCCATGTCGGCATCTTCCCGCGCTTCGAGGTGATGCGCGACTGGCACGAGAAACAGGCGATCCCCATCACAGATTTCGTCACCGCCGACGGCTTGCACATGAACGACTGGGGCTATGCCTGCTTCGCCCAGCTGCTCGGCGACGACATCATCCGCTCGGTCGGCGCGATCAAGATCGGCGTCAACGTCCCCGCCGACGTCAGGACCTACCGGCCGATGTGATCGGACTCTCTCTTCGCGCGGATCCGCTGGCGCGCGTCAGAGAGTAAAGGTGCATGAATCACCAGCGGCACCAAGCATTCAGTGTCGTCCCGGCGAAGGCCGGGACCCATAACCACCGAGGGTCATTGTCGCGTGTTCATGGAATGACGAGTCCCGCCTACTACAACCGCCGCGGAGTATGGGTCCCGGCCTTCGCCGGGACGACAGCGGAGCGTGTGGCGCCACTCGCGCCTTAGGATCGCGGGTGTCTCACCACCACCTTCCCAAGCTTGACCTTGCCACGGTAATCCGCTCCTTTGGCCTTGACGCATTCTCCTAAGCGCCAAAGGAAACGCTCATGTCTTTCGTGCTGGCCATCGATCAGGGCACCACATCGTCGCGCGCCATGGTGTTTCGCGGCGACATCTCCATCGCCGCCGTCGCGCAGCAGGAGTTTCCGCAGCATTTCCCCGCCTCCGGCTGGGTCGAGCACGAGCCGGAGGACATCTGGACCTCGACCGTAATGGTGTGTCGCGATGCGCTGGAGAAGGCCGGCCTCAAGGCGAAGGACATCGCCGCGATCGGCATCACCAACCAGCGCGAGACCACCGTGGTGTGGGACCGCGCCACCGGACAGGCCGTGCACCGCGCCATCGTCTGGCAGGACCGCCGCACCGCCGACATCTGCGCCAGGCTCAAGGCCGAGGGCCATGAGCCGGCGATTTCGGCCAAGACCGGTCTCATTATCGATCCCTATTTCTCCGGCACCAAAGTCGCCTGGATCCTCGATCACGTGCCGGGCGCGCGCGAGCGCGCCGAGCGCGGCGAGCTGCTGTTCGGCACCGTCGACTGCTATCTGCTGTGGCGGCTCACCGGCGGGAGAGTCCACGCCACCGACGCCACCAATGCCTCGCGCACACTGCTGTTCAACATCCACACCGGCGCCTGGGACGACGACCTCGTCAACCTCTTGCGCGTGCCGCGCTCGATGCTTCCCGAAGTGAAGGATTCCTCCGCCCGCTTCGGCGAGAGCACCGCCGATCTGTTCGGCGGCCCGATCGCGATTTCGGGCATTGCCGGCGACCAGCAGGCCGCGACCATCGGCCAGGCCTGCTTCGAGCCCGGCATGATGAAGTCGACCTACGGCACCGGCTGCTTCGCGCTGCTCAACACCGGCACCACGCCGGTGGCCTCGAAGAACAAGCTGCTCACCACCATCGCCTACCAGCTCGGCGGCCAGCGCACCTACGCGCTCGAAGGTTCGATCTTCGTCGCCGGCAGCGCGGTGCAGTGGCTGCGCGACGGGCTCGGTATCATCAAGCATGCCGCCGAGACCGGGCCGCTCGCCGACAAGTCGGACAGCATGCAGAGCGTCTACCTGGTGCCTGCGTTTGTCGGCATGGGCGCGCCGTACTGGAATCCGCGCGTGCGCGGTGCGCTGTTCGGGCTGACCCGCAACACCGGTCCGGCCGAGCTCGCGCATGCGACCTTGGAGAGCGTCTGCTACCAGACCTTTGATCTGTGGGCCGCGATGCGCACCGACTGGCCGGAGGCCAACGCCGCCAACACCGTGCTGCGCGTCGACGGCGGCATGACCGCCTCCGACTGGACCATGCAGCGCCTCGCCGATCTGCTCAACGCCCCGGTCGATCGCCCGATGATCCAGGAGACCACGGCGTTAGGGGCCGCCTATCTAGCCGGCCTCGATGCCGGCGTCTATCCGGAGCCCGCCAAGTTCGCCGACAATTGGCGGCTCGAGCACCGCTTCCGGCCGGTGATGAGCCAGGCGACGCGCGAACGCAAGCTCGCCGGCTGGGCCCGCGCCGTGAAGGGCGTGCTGGCGAGCGACGAGGGGGAGTCGTAATGATCTGATGCTGCGGCAAGCTCGCTGCACCTCTCCCGCTTGCGGGGGAGGTCGCATTGCATCGGAGATGCAATGCGGGTGGGGGCTCTCCCCGCATCATGACTAGTCCATCGCGGCGACACCCCCACCCCAACCCTCTCAGCGCGAGCTTTGCTCGTCGTGACCCGCAAGCGGGAGAGGGGGCGCAGCGCCGCTGCGGCAAGAAATGTCTCAACGTGCATTCGCACGTAGCTAACCAATAACAACCATCGGAGAACAACATGAACACGGATCTCAACCGCGTCGCCAAGCTACTCGCCGCCACGCTCTGTGCCGCGATACTCACCACTCCCGCCACCGCGCGCGAGAAGCCGAGCCCGCTCGTCGCAGCGCGCGAGGTCAAGACCGACGTCGCGGGGCTGAAGGCGCCGGGCCAGATCCTGGTCGATGTCTGGGGCATTCCGCACATCTATGCCGGCAACGAGCACGACCTGTTCTTCCTGCAAGGCTTCAACGCCGCGCGCGACCGGCTCTGGCAGATCGATCTCTGGCGCAAGCGCGGGCTCGGCCTGCTGGCGAAGGACTTTGGCCCCGCTTATGTCGAGCAGGACAAGGCGCTGCGTCTGTTCCTCTATCGCGGCGACATGAATGCGGAATGGGCCGCCTACGGCCCGAAGGCGAAATCCTATGCGGAGGCGTTCGTCGCCGGCGTCAATGCCTATGTCGCCGACGTCCAGGCGGGTAAGCGCGCGTTGCCGATCGAGTTCAGGATCGCAGGTACGATGCCGGATTTGTGGTCGGCAGAGGATGTCGTGCGCGTCCGCAGCCATGGTCTGACGCGCAACGTCGCCTCCGAGGTGAAGCGTTCGCGGGTGGCCTGCGCTGCCGGCCTCGATGCCGATCGCTTCCGCGTCAAGCTGGAGCCGGCCTGGACCACCAGGATTCCCGATGGCCTCGATCCCTGCAGCGTGCCGAAGGCGGTGCTCGCTGCCTACGATCTTGCCACGCGGCCGGTGAAGTTCGCCGCGCCGAAGGACCAGAAGGCGGCGCTGGCGCATGACCCCGACACGTACCTCGCCGAGGCCGACCAGCAGCGCGACACCATCGGCTCCAACAATTGGGTGATCGCGGCATCGCGCACCGCGACCGGACGTCCGATCCTCGCCAACGATCCGCATCGCGAGCACTCGGTGCCGTCGCTGCGTTACATCGTCGGCCTCAACGCACCCGGCATCTCCGTGATCGGCGCCGGCGAGCCGGCGCTGCCGGGCATCTCGATCGGCCACAACGACACCATCGCGTTCGGCCTGACCATCTTCAACGTCGACCAGGAAGACCTCTACGTCTACGAGCTCAACCCCGACAATCCGAACCAGTACCGCTACGGCACCGGCTGGGAGGACATGCGGATCGTGCATGAGAAGGAAGCGGTGAAGGGCGAGGCCGACCGCGACCTCGAGCTGAAGTTCACCCGCCACGGCCCGGTGATCTTCGTCGACGCCGACAAGAAGCATGCGTTCGCCGTGCGCTCGATCTGGTTCGAGCCGGGCACCTCGGCCTATTTCGGCTCGTCCGATTACATGACCACGAAGAGCTGGAACGGCTTCCTCGGTGCGATGCGGCGCTGGGGCGCTCCGTCGGAGAACCAGGTCTATGCGGATAGCAGCGGCAACATCGGCTGGGTCGCCGCCGGCAAGACGCCGCGCCGCGCCAGCTTCGACGGTCTGATGCCGGTGCCCGGCGACGGCCGCTACGAGTGGCAGGGCTTTCTGTCGCTCGACGAATTGCCGAAGCTCTATCAGCCGAAGCAGGGTTTCATCGCCACCGCCAACCAGATGAACCTGCCGGCGGATTATCCGGTGGGTGAGCGCAGGGTCGGGTTCGAATGGGCCGACAGCGCGCGCTGGCAGCGCATCACCGAGGTGCTGCAGGCCAACAGCAAGGTGACGCTGGCGGACGCGATGGCGCTGCAGAACGACGATACCGGCATGCTCGCGCGGCGCCTCGTCGCGCTGCTGAAGCCGCTCACGTCGGATGATGCGAACGTCAGGAAGGGCCTCGATCTGCTCAAGGCGTGGGATGCGCGCGACGCGGCCGACAGCGCGGCCGCCGCGGTCTATGAGGTGTGGATCGCAAACCATCTCGGCCCGGTGCTGCTCAAGACCACCGCGCCGAAGGCGGCCGAGCTGATCGCGCCGGAGGCCTCCAGCATCTCCGCCATTGTCGGCTATCTCGAAAAGCCGGACGCGGCGCTCGGCAGCGATCCCTCAGCCGAGCGCGACCGCGTGCTGCGCGACAGCCTCGGCGAGGCCGTCGCCGACGTTGCCGACAAGCTCGGTCCCGATGCGTCGACCTGGCGCTGGGGCCGGCTGCATGTCGCGCAGTTCAATCACGCGCTGATGCCGCTCGCCGACAAGGCGACCGCGGCGCAGATGCAGGTCGGCCCGCTTGCATTCGGCGGCGCCGCCAACGTGCCGCGCGCCGCCACCTATCGCCGTTCCGACTATCATCTGATCTCCGGCGCTTCATTCCGCATGGTGCTCGATGTCGGCAATTGGGATGCGAGCCGCGCCGTCAACACGCCGGGCCAATCCGGCGATCCCTTCAGCGGCCACTACCGCGATCTCGCGCCGCTGTGGGCGACGGGTCAGTATGTGCCGCTGCTCTACAGCCGTGGCGCCGTCGAAGCCGCAACCGCGGAAGCGATCACGCTGACGCCGAGGTGAGGGGGCGCCACCAACTCCAATGTCGTCCCGGGTCATCGACTTGTCTCGCCGAAGCTCGAAGAGTGAAAGCGGAAGCGCGATCCGGGACTCATCGGTGCGAATGCCGACGCGGATTGCTGCGGTCAGCCGCTATTCACTTTGTGCCATCAACGCGGCGGCGCATCTCGATCACTACAAGTTGACGTTTGCGAGCTGCGCATGGACGTCCCGCGACGCTGTGCGCGGGCGTCCAAGAAGCGTTGGCTTCTGCCTGCTAGTCTAATCGATCGTGATCGCCGCCGGGCTGTGGTGATTCTCACATTCGGCGCGAGAACGTATTTTCTGGAAGCGATTGAAAGCTCAGCTGGTTACTTCACAGGAGCTGACCATGACGAAAATCATTCTTGTTTCGATCGCAGTCGCCTCTCTCTCCACGGCGGCACTCGCCGATGCACGGACGGCACAACACCGGACCCACCAACGCCTCGTGATGGGTACCGCACTGAGTCCTGCCGTGCTCAACGCCAACGCCAGTCTCAATGGCGATGTCGGCGACCGCGCGATGCGTATGCGGAATCTTCGCGAGTCCGGCTACAACCCGAAGAACGATTTCGACGCGAACGGCAACGTGTGGGTTGGCAATTAACCGAGTACGGGAGGGCCGGGGGAGCCCTCCCTCAAAGCGCGTTCAAGCTGGTTTATCCCGCTCGAGTGAACGACAGCGGGTGTGACCAGTTACCCCGGCTGCTTCTCCTGCACCTCGAGCATCGCGCGCAGCGTGTCGTCGCTGAGCTTGCCGTTCGGTGAGGGCACGCGCCGCTCGACGGTCTCGACCGGGCGCGCATGCTGCGGAACAACCGGCGTGCTGCGCACTGGTGCACCATCCTCGATGTCTGCGGCCTCGTCAGCCGCACGCACACCCTGCGCGTAACCGACGCCACGCCAGCGCCGCGCGGGCTTCGGCTTCGGTGGTGGCGGCGTAGTTATGATCGGCGGCAGCGTGTGATGGCGCGACACGATGATTGCTCTGTTGGCCTCTCTACATCGAGCCCTTGATTCGTCTAAACACCGACTGACAAATTGGTAACGTTGTTGCGCGGCGTTGCATTGCATCTGCGCAGTGACATGCCGATATTTCCCGACGGCAATATGGAAACAAAGGTCGCTTAATGCTGCTGCCCGACGGCTATTCCGACATCCCACGCGGCAAGATCGCCGCTGTCGTCACACATCTGGAAATGACCGCGCGCCCGCCGCTGCGCGACGATCCGCCCGGCGCTTAGCGCCTGCGCAAGGTCGAGCCGCCCGCGCTCGACTGGTATCGCGATCTCTACCGCCGCGTCGGCGAGGAGTGGCTGTGGTTCACCCGCACCGCACTCGATGATTCCGATCTCGCCTCGAGGATCCACGCCCCCGGCAACGAGCTCTACGGGCTGGCCGTCGACGGCCAGGATGAGGGCTTGCTCGAGCTCGATTTCAGCGTGCCCGGCGAATGCCAGCTGCTCTATTTCGGCGTCACCGCAAAATTCATCGGCACCGGCGCCGCACGCTTCCTGATGAACCGCGCGCTCGAGATCGCCTGGTCGCGCGACGTCAGCCGCGTCTGGGTGCACACTTGCACCTTCGACCATCCCTCGGCCGTCGCATTCTACCAGCGCTCCGGCTTCCGTCCGTTCCTGCGGCAGATCGAGGTGGCGGACGATCCGAGGCTCGACGGCAAACTGCCGCGCGATGCGGCGAGGCATGTGCCGGTGATTGGGTAGCTGCTCTGCCGTCGTCCCGGGCAAGCGTAAGCGCGACCCGGGACCCGTTGCGCACCAGGCAGGAACGGCACGCTGAGCGAGCACGGCTGCCTCAGCGGAATTAATGGCAGGCAATGCTTTACCGGAATGACTCGGCATGTTGCAACGCGACGCAACCCATCTAGGATGGTGCAAAGCGCAACCTTTGACCCGGCGTGGCCGCCACACCTCGAAAGCCCTGCTTTCGAGGGCAGCTCCTTGCCGCGGCATGACCGACGAGATGACAGATGCTTTTGATCGGCCAATACGACTCGCCCTTTGTCCGCCGCACCGCGATCGCGCTGCGGCTCTATGGATTGCCGTTTGAGCACAAGCCGTGGTCGACCTTCGGCGATGCGGAGAAGGTTGCGGCCTACAACCCGGTGCGGCGGGTGCCGACGCTGGTGCTCGATGACGGCGAGGCGCTGATCGAGAGCGGTGCGATCCTGGATTATCTCGACGAGCTGGTCGGGCCGGACAAGGCGATGATCGCGCGCTCGGGGCCCGAGCGGCGCAAGCATCTGCGCATCACGGCGCTGGCGACCGGGCTCGCCGACAAGGCGGTGAGCCTTGTCTATGAGCGCGTGCTGCGCAAGGAGCAGTTGAAACTCTGGGTCGAGCGCTGCGAGGCGCAGATCGCGGGCGTGCTTGCGGTGCTGGAGCAGGAGCGCGCGGCGGTAACGTCGCCATATTGGCTGGGGGATCGCATCGGTCACGCCGACGTCGCGGTGGCCTGCGCGCTGCGCTTCACCGGCGAGGCGCATCCGCATCTGTTTGACGCACGCTATCCGGCGCTCAAGGCCCACGCCGCGCGCTGCGAGGCGCTGCCGCCGTTCCAGGAGATCGTGCAGCCACTGGCGCCGCCGAGCGGTTAGGGCGGCATAGCGTCATCTCTCTCCGTCGTCATTCCCCGGTGCGCAATTGCGCATCGGGGAATGAGAATGCGCAAGTGAGAAATGCGCAAGTATGACTCACAGCCCGTGCAACACACTCAGTGTCGTCCCGGCGAAGGCCGGGACCCATAACCACCGCTGCAAATGGTTATGCGATGCTGGAACGACCAGTCCCATCCGCAACATCCACCGCGGCGTATCGGTCCCGGCCTTCGCCGGGACGACGGTCGAGGGAGAACCGCGCACACGCTTGCGCCTCTGCGTGTCCTTTGCAACGCGTCCGCAACCTACTTCGCCCGCATCGCTTCCGGTGTATCCGGCTGCGCGGACGGATGCGCGTTGGCGAAGGCCGGCAGCGCCATGGCGGTCTCGTGGATGCGCTTCACGGTCGGCCAGGGCGACAGGCTGATCTGCTGGTTGATCGCCGCCGTGACATGGCCGACCAGGCAGATGTCGGCAAGGGTCGGCGCATCGCCGTGGCAGAACCGGCCGGTCGCCTTGTGGCCGGCGAGGTGGCCCTCGAGCGCCGCCAGCGTCTCGACCGTCCAGTGCCGCCGCCAGGCGTTCTGCTGGCTGTCGCGCAAATCGAGCTCGCGGTCGAGATAGCGGCGCACCCGCGGCGTCAGCAGCGGATGGCCCTCGCAGGCGACGATCAGCGCCAGCCCGCGCACCCGGGCGCGGCCGAGCGCATCCGCCGGCAGCAGCGACGGCGTCGGAAAAGCCTCGTCGAGCCAGTCGATGATCGCCAGCGACTGGAACAGCACGGTGCCGTCGTCGGTCACCAGCGCCGGCAGTGCCATCTGCGGATTGATTTTGCGATAGGCGTCGGTGCGATGCGCGTCCGCATCGAGATCGACGAAGACGACATCGGCGGCCACGCCCTTGAGGTTGAGCGCAATCCGCACCCGAAAGCTCGCCAGCGATCGCCAGAAGGAGAAGAACTGCATGGAGTGCACCCCGCATTTCTTCCCCTCTCCCCTTGTGGGAGAGGGTGGACGCGATGCGGCAGCATCGCGGACGGGTGAGGGGTCTGCCTCCGCGGACAGAGACCCTTCATCCGGCTCGCATCTGTCGATGCGAGCCACCTTCTCCCACAAGGGGAGAAGGGAAGAAAGAGCTATCCCGCACCCACCTTCTTCTTGCGCCAGGCGAGGTGCACCGCGCAGGTGCAGCCCTGCGGATGCGAGGCCAGCTCCGCGTCGTTGGCGGGCGTCGCGGCGGGCGCGATCGCCGATCCCTTGGCGCCGTCCTGCGCGGGGATGTAGTTCAGCACCGGTGCCAGCCAGCGCTCGATCTCGGCGACCGTCATGGCCTTGCGCGCGGCATAGTCCTCGACCTGGTCGCGCTCGATCTTGCCGACACCGAAGTAGAAGCTTTCGGGATGCGAGAAGTACAGGCCCGAGACCGACGAGCCCGGCCACATCGCAAAGCTCTCGGTCAGCTTTACGCCGGCAGTATTCTCTGCGTCGAGCAGCGCGAACAGCGTCCGCTTCTCGGTGTGGTCGGGCTGCGCCGGATAGCCGGGCGCGGGGCGGATGCCGTCATATTTCTCAAGGATCAGTTCGTCCGCCAACCACGCCTCGTCGGGCGCATAGGCCCAGAACTCCTTGCGCACCCGCTGGTGCATGCGCTCGGCGAAGGCTTCGGCCAGGCGATCGGCCAGCGCCTTGCACAGGATCGAGGAGTAGTCGTCATTGGCGTTCTTGAAGCGGTCCGCGACCGCATCCTCGCCGATCCCCGCGGTGACGACGAAGCCGCCGATATAGTCGGCGATGCCGGTTTCCTTCGGCGCGATGAAGTCGGACAGCGCGGCGTTGAAGCGGCCCTCGCGCTTCTCGAGCTGCTGGCGCAGCGTGTGGAAGGTCGCGATCTTCTGCTTCCGCGTCTCGTCGGCATAGACCTCGATGTCGTCGCCGACGGCGTTCGCCGGCCAGAAGCCGACGGTGGCGCGGGCAGTGAACCACTTCTCCTTGATGATGGTGTCGAGCATCTTGCGCGCGTCGGCATAGAGCGAGCGGGCGACCTCGCCGACCTTGGGATCGTCGAGGATCGCCGGGAAGCGGCCGGTCAATTCCCAGGTCTGGAAGAACGGCGTCCAGTCGATGTAGTCCGCGAGCTCGGCGAGATCGTAGGCGTCAAAACTCTTCAGCCCGAAGAAGGCCGGCTTCTTCGGCGGCGCTGCCGCAAAGTCGATCGCGACCTTGTTGGCGCGGGCGTCGCCCAGCTTCAGCCGCTTCTTGTCGGCCTGGGCGCGGAAATGCGCCGTCGAGATTTTTGCGTATTCGGCCCGCACCTCGGCGGCGTAAGCCCGCTTCTTCTCGGCCGACAGCAGCGAGGAGGCGACGCCGACGGCGCGGCTCGCATCGTTGACGTGCACGACCGGGCCGCCCGGATAGTTCGGGTCGATCTTGACCGCGGTATGCACGCGGCTCGTGGTGGCGCCGCCGATCAGGAGCGGCAGGTTCATGCCCTGCCGTTGCAGCTCGCCGGCGAGGAAGCTCATCTCGTCGAGCGAGGGCGTGATCAGGCCGGACAGGCCGATGATGTCGGCGCCCTCGGCCTTCGCGGTCTCGATGATCTTGTTGGCGGGCACCATGACGCCGAGGTCGATGACCTCGAAATTGTTGCACTGGAGCACGATGCCGACGATGTTCTTGCCGATGTCGTGGACATCGCCCTTCACCGTCGCAAGCACGATCTTGCCCGCGGCGTTGCGGCCGCCGGTGATGCCGTTGGCGAGGTTGCGCGCCTTCTCCTCCTCCATGAACGGCATCAGATAGGCGACCGCCTGCTTCATCACGCGGGCCGACTTCACGACCTGCGGCAGGAACATCTTGCCGTCGCCGAACAGGTCGCCGACCACGTTCATGCCGGCCATCAGCGGGCCCTCGATGACGTCGAGCGGACGGGACGCGTTCTGGCGGGCGGCCTCGGTGTCCTGTTCGATGAACTCGGTGATGCCGTGCACCAACGCGTGGGACAGCCGCTTCTCGACCGGCCATTCGCGCCAGGCGAGATCTTGCTCCTTGGTCTGCTTCTCCTTGCCGCGGAATTTCTCGGCCAGCGCCAGGAGCCGCTCGGAGGCGCCGGGATCGCGGTTGAGGATCACGTCCTCGCAGGTCTGGCGCAGCTCGGGGTCGATGTCGTCATAGACGATCATCTGCCCAGCATTGACGATGCCCATGTCCATGCCGGCATGGATCGCATGATACAGGAACACCGAGTGCATCGCCTCGCGCACCGGCTCGTTGCCGCGGAACGAGAACGACAGGTTGGAGACGCCGCCCGAGATGTGGGCGCCCGGCAGGTTCTGGCGAATCCAGCGCGTCGCCTCGATGAAGTCGACACCGTAATTGTTGTGCTCCTCGAGGCCGGTCGCGATCGCGAAGATATTCGGATCGAAGATGATGTCCTCGGGCGGGAAGTCGAGCCGGCCAACCAGGATATCGTAGGCGCGCTTGCAGATTTCGGTCTTGCGCGCGAACGTGTCGGCCTGGCCGGTCTCGTCGAACGCCATCACCACGACGGCGGCGCCGTGACGTTTGGCGACCGTCGCTTCGTGCAGGAATTTCTCCTCGCCTTCCTTCATCGAGATCGAGTTCACGATCGGCTTGCCCTGGATGCATTTCAGGCCGGCTTCGATGACGTGGAATTTCGACGAGTCGACCATCACGGGCACCCGCGCGATGTCGGGCTCGGCGGCGACGAGGTTGAGGAACGTCACCATCGCCGCTTCGGAATCGAGCAGGCCCTCGTCCATGTTGACGTCGATGACCTGGGCGCCGTTCTCGACCTGGTCGCGCGCGACCTGCAGCGCGGCGGTGTAGTCGCCGGCGGTGATCAGCTTGCGGAAGCGTGCGGAGCCGGTGACGTTGGTGCGCTCGCCGACATTCACGAACGGGATGGCGTCGGTCAGCGTGAACGGCTCGAGGCCGGACAGCCTGAGCCGCGGTGCGATCTCGGGCACCACGCGCGGCTTGTGCGGGGCGACGGCCTTGGCGATCGCCGCGATGTGGTCGGGCGTGGTGCCGCAGCAGCCGCCGACGATGTTGACGAGGCCGGCGGCGGCGAACTCACCGATCAGCCGCGCCATGTAGTCCGGCGTCTCGTCATACTGGCCGAATTCGTTGGGCAGGCCGGCATTCGGGTACGCACACACGAGCGTGTCGGCGACGCGGCCGATATCGGCGATGTGCGCGCGCAGATCCTCGGCGCCGAGTGCGCAGTTGAAGCCGATCGTGATCGGCCTGGCGTGCCGCACCGAATGCCAGAACGCCTCCGGCAATTGCCCGGAGAGCAGGCGGCCGGACTTGTCGGTGATGGTGCCGGAAATCATCACGGGCACGTCGATGCCGCGCTCCTCGATGATCTCGGAAATCGCGTACAGCGCGGCCTTGGCGTTCAGCGTGTCGAAGATGGTCTCGACCAGCAGCAGGTCGGCGCCGCCGTCGAGCAGGCCCTTGGCCTGTTCGCCATAGGCCTTGCGCAGATCGTCGAAGGTGACCGCGCGATAGCCGGGATTGGAGACGTCGGGCGAGATCGAGGCGGTGCGGTTGGTCGGGCCGAGCGCGCCCGCGACAAAGCGCGGCTTGCCGTCTTCGGCGCTCACCCGCTCGGCGGCGGTGCGCGCCAGGCGAGCACCCTGCAGGTTCAGCTCATAGGCGAGGTCCGACATGTCGTAGTCGGCCTGCGCGATCGAGGTCGAGGAGAAGGTGTTGGTCGCGACGATGTCGGCGCCGGCGCGCAGATATGCGGCGTGGATGTCCGTGATCGCAGCGGGCTGGGTCAGGATCAACAGATCGTTGTTGCCCTTGATGTCGCGGTGGAAGTCCGCAAAGCGCGCGCCGCGGAAAGCGGCTTCGTCGAATTGCAGGCCCTGGATCATCGTGCCCATGGCGCCGTCGAGCACCAGGATGCGCTCGCGGGCAGCCGCGAGCAAAGCGTTACGCTTGGGGGAAACGGGAACGGACATGTGTCAGGCAGCTTTCTGGGCACCGTTCGGCCGGATGCCGAGCAGGTGGCTGATCGCGAACACGAGGTCCGCGCGGTTCATGGTGTAGAAGTGGAAGGTGTCGACGCCGTGCTTGAACAGCTTCTGCACCTGGCCGGCGGCGACGGTGGCGGCGACCAGCTTGCGGGTCTCGGCGTCGTTGTCGAGGCCCTCGAACTTCTCGGCGAGCCAGTCCGGCACGCTGGTGCCGGCGCGCGTCACGAAATTGCGCGCCTGCTTGAAATTGTGCATCGGCATGATGCCCGGCACGATCGGAATCTCGATGCCGCGCGCGCGCACCCGGTCGACGTAGCGGTGGTAGAGGTCGTTGTCGAAGAACACCTGGGTAATCGCGCGCGTCGCGCCGGCGTCGACCTTGGCCTTCAACGTGTCGATGTCGGCGTCGAAATCCTTCGCTTCCGGATGCTTCTCCGGATAGGCGGACACCGAGATCTCGATGTCGGCGTGGCGCCTCTTGATTCCGGCGACGAGCTCGGCCGAGCTCTGGTAGCCGTCCGGATGGGTGAAGTACGGCGTGCCGATGCCGCCGGGCGGATCGCCGCGCAGCGCGACGATGTGACGGACGCCGACCTCATGATAGCGGTCGACGATGTCGTCGATCTCGCCGCGCGAGGCGCTGACGCAGGTCAGATGCGCGGCCGGCAGCAGATCGGTCTCGCGCAGGATGCGGGTGATCGTGGAATGGGTGCGCTCGCGGGTCGAGCCGCCGGCGCCGTAGGTGACCGAGACGAAGTTCGGCGTCAGCGGCGCCAGGCGATTGATCGTCTCCCAGAGATTGCGCTCCATCTCCTCGGTCTTCGGCGGGAAGAACTCGAAGGAGATTTTCGGCGCCTTGGGCGCACGCGGTGCGTTCGGCACGGAGGAAATGGTCTCGGTCATGATACGCAAAGGCTCCGCAACTGGAGGGCAGACGTCCGGCCTGGATATGAAGGCCCTAAGATAAGCCAAACGCGTGGGATCAAACAGCCCATCGGATATGGGAAATTGCCCATTCGTGGCGTCGATTCGGCAAAAATTGACTATCAAGAACGTTCGGTGGGCAGGTAGTCTGTTTCGCGATTGCAGTATTAATGTATTGAAAATATTGATATAATAATGATTTTCCAAGTGATTGGAGGTCGAAATCGATTGTGGGTAGTTTGGCGCATCAATGAATCGACGTATATCGTCCCAAAATCAGCGACTGCTGGCGCCGACGTTCCGCTGCGGGACTGGTCTGCGCGGCCGGGGCCTTTGTCGCCCCGTGGCGCCACACTAGGTTGACGGCCATGATTCCGCTCTCCGTCCTCGACCTGTCCGTCGTCACCACTGGCACCAGGCCGGCCGCTGCGCTCCGCAACAGCATCGATCTGGCGCGCCATGTCGATGGTCTCGGCTACACACGCTATTGGCTCGCCGAACACCACAACCTTGCTTCCGTCGCGAGTCCGGCGCCCGATCTGATGATCGGGCAGATCGCGGCGGTGACGCAGCATATCCGTGTCGGCTCCGGCGGCGTGATGCTGCCCAACCATGCGCCGCTGGTCGTCGCCGAACGCTTCAAGATGCTGGAGGCGCTGTTTCCCGGCCGCATCGATCTCGGCCTCGGCCGCGCGCCCGGCACCGACGGCGCCACCGCCTACGCGCTGCGCAGCCGGCTCGATCGCCGCGAGGGCGATGATTTCCTCGAGCGGCTGCACGAGCTGACCTTGTGGGAGACGCGCGATTTCCCACCCGGCCATCCCTACAACAATGTGGTGGCGATGCCGGATGACTCGCCGTTGCCGCCGATCTGGCTGCTCGGCTCGAGCGACTATTCCGCCGAGCTCGCAGCCCAGGTCGGGATGGGCTTTGCATTCGCGCATCATTTTGCCACTCACGACGCAATTGCAGCGATGACGAACTACCGCGCGCATTTCAAGCCATCGGGCTGGCGCGCGACGCCGCAGTCGATCCTGGCGGTCGCGGTTGTTACGGCGGAGACCGACGCGGAAGCCGAGCGGCTTGCGATGTCGATGGATCTCAACCGGCTGCGCCGCGACCGCGGCCAGTATCTGCCGCTGCCTAGCGTCGAGGAGGCAGAAGCCTATCCCTACACCGCCGCCGAGCGCGCCTCGATCGCGCGCAACCGCGCCCGTCTCTTCGTCGGCAGCCCCGCAACCGTGATGACGAAGCTGCAGCCGCTGATCGCGGCGACCCAGGCCGACGAGCTGATGGTGATATCAGCGGTCTACGACCACGCGGCGCGGAAGAAGTCGTACAGCCTGCTTGCCGAGGCGTTCGGGCTCGCGAAGAGGGCGGCATAAAGATTGTCGTCCCGGCGCAGGCCGGGACCCATAACCACCGGTGGTGATTGTTGCGCGACGCTTGAACGACGAGTCCCACCCACAACGTCCGCTGCGGCGTATGGGTCCCGGCCTTCGCCGGGACGACGTATGGAGGACGGCGCGTGCGGCTCAGTCCTGCGTCTCGCTGAAGGTCGCGCGGAACGGGTGGCCGGGATAGACACCGACGATGCGGAATTCGCGCGAGAAGAATTTCAATTCCTCGATCGCAAAGGCGAGCCCGCGGTCGTCGGGGTGACCGTCGACATCGGCATAGAATTGCGTGGCGAAGAAATTGCCGTCGACCATGTAGCTTTCGAGCTTGGTCATGTTGACGCCGTTGGTGGCAAAGCCGCCCAGCGCCTTGTAGAGCGCGGCGGGCAAGTTGCGCACCCGGAAGACAAAAGTCGTGACCAGCGGCCCCGAGCCCTGCGCGGCCCATTTGGCCTCGCGCGCCAGCACGACGAAGCGGGTGGTGTTGTGGGCCTCGTCCTCGATGTCCTCGGCGAGAATGTCGAGGCCGTAGATATCGGCCGCGAGGCGGGAGGCGATCGCCGCCACGCTCTTGTCGCCGCGCTCGGAGATGTCGCGGGCGCTGCCGGCGGTGTCGGCGGCGACGATCGGCTTGATGCCGAGCTTGCGGATGACGCGGCGGCACTGGCCGAGCGCGTGGACGTGGCTCTCCACGCTCTTGATGTCGGCGAGCTTGGTGCCCTTGATCGCCATCAGCTGGTGGCGGATCGGCAAGAACCATTCGCCGACGATGAACAGGCCCGAGGCCGGCAAGAGATGGTGGATATCGGCGACGCGGCCGGCGACCGAATTCTCGATCGGGATCATGCCGAGATCGGCCTCGCCCGAGGAAATCGCCGCCAGCGCGTCCTCGAAGGTCGGGCAGGGCATCGGCTCGGCGTCGGGATAGGCCTCGACGATTGCGATATGGGAATTGGCGCCAGGTTCGCCCTGGAACGCGATTTTCAGCTTCTTGGTCATGGGTGGCCTTTTACCAGCCGGTCAGGCTTTGGAAAGTATCCGCCGGGCGGTTTCGAGGTCGGCCGGGGTGTCGACGCCGCGCGGGACGGTGTCGACGATGGTGATGTCGATCCGCATCCCCGCTTCCAGCGCGCGGAGCTGCTCGAGCTTTTCCTGCTGCTCCAGCGGCGAGGGCGGCAGCGCTACGAACCGCTCCAGCGCGGCGCGGCGATAGGCGTAGAGACCGATATGATGGTAGCGCGGCCCGTCGCCATGGGGCGCGGTGGCGCGCGTGAAATACAGCGCGCGCAACCGGTTCGGCCCGATCGGCGAGCCGACTGCCTTGACGACGCTGGGGGCCTGATCCTCCTCCTCGCTATGGATGCGCGAGGCCAGGGTCGAGATGTCGACTGCGGGATCGTCGAGCGCCGGCATCACGCTGCGGATGGTCTCGGGACTGATGGTCGGGAAATCGCCCTGCAGATTGACCACGATCTCGGCATGGCCGGCTGGGTCGAGGGTCGTCATCGCTTCATAAATCCGGTCCGAGCCGGACGGGTGGTCGGGGCGGGTCATCACGACCTCGCCTCCGGCAGCCTTCACCGCCGTAGCGATCTCGGCCGTGTCGGTGGCGACCGCAACCCGGCCGATGCCTGCCGCCTCGGCCCGCCGCAGCACATGGACGATCATCGGCACGCCGGCGATCTCGAGCAGCGGTTTTCCTGGCAACCGGGTGGCGGCCATGCGAGCCGGAATCAGCACCAAGGTACGGGGTTGGGTCATTCGTGTCGGGGCCCGTCCGGCCTGCGGAAATTGCCGGGGAGGAGGTTGAATTCGGCGCGTTTATACGGGTTGCCAGAGCGCGGGCAAACCGATATCTCAACCCTGCTTGGGGCGGTGCGATAAGGCCGATTCCCAGGTCTTTCCCCGCGGCCGTATTCCCGGCCTGAAGTCGACATTCAAGGCCCGGAGCCTGACCAAAAATGGACTCCTTCGAACTCAACAAAATCCTCGGTGCGGTTCTCGGCACCTGCATCGTCGTCCTGGTGATGAGCTTTGCCGCCAGCGCGAAATTCGCGCCGAAGCTGCCGGAGAAGCCGGGTTTTGAGATCGCGGTGAAGGAAGAGTCCCATGGCGGTGGCGGCGAGGCCGCTGCGGCCGCATCCGAGCCGATCGAGAAGCTGCTGCAGACCGCTTCCGTCGAGAAGGGCGCGGCGGCCGCCAAGAAGTGCCAGGCCTGCCACACCTTCGAGAAGGGCGGTCCCAACCGCGTCGGTCCGAACCTGTTCGGCGTCGTCGGCGAGAAGAAGGGCGAGGGCCGTGGCTTCAATTTCTCGGCTGCGATGAAGGGCAAGGGCGGCGAATGGTCGTTCGACGACCTCAACAAGTTCCTGACCAACCCGAAGGGCTTCATCCCGGGCACCGCGATGGGCTTCGCCGGCGTGCCGAAGGACAGCGAGCGCGCCGACATCATCGCCTATCTGAATTCGAACTCGGAGCACCCGGCTCCGCTCCCGACCGCCTCGAAGTAACGATTTGCTTCGCGCAAGCATGCGGATGAAACGGCCAGGCAATGCCTGGCCGTTTTCGCATGGGGAATCCGTTGTCGCGGGGTTGTTATCGGGACGTTTCGCCGCACCGATATTGTTCCCGGGCCAATATCATGAGGAAAAAGCAACGTAATTTGTCGAACCGTTGCCTTATATTGGGTCCCATGTAAGCGGGGCCGCAAGCAGGAAGACCGAATTTGGCGATCACCCGACGACACCTCCTTCAAGGCAGCGCACTGGCGGCAATGGCTCCGGCGCTCGGACTCACCCCCGGCCTGTCGGCGATCACGCCGGCCTTCGCCGACGATGCCCCCAACGGGCTGAAATGGCGGCACGGCCTCTCGACCTACGGCGAAATCAAATATCCCGCCGACTTCAAGCGCTACGACTACGTCAAGCCGGACGCGCCGAAGGGCGGCGTGGTGCGGCTGTTCCAGCCCGGCACCTATGACAGCTTCAACCTCGTCGTTGCGGGGTTGAAGGGCTCCGTGTCGGCGGCTGTCGCTCGCATCTACGACTCGCTGATGGAGGCCTCGCTCGACGAGCCCGATACCTATTACGGCGAACTCGCCGAGGCGGCAGCCTTTCCCGATGATTTCTCCTATGTGATCTACCGCCTGCGGCCCGGATCACGCTGGCACGACGGCAAGCCGGTCACGCCGGAGGACGTGATCTTCTCCTTCGAGTCGTGGAAGGCGAACAGCCCGATGTTCAGCGCCTACTACCGGCATATCGTAAAGGCCGAGAAGATCGGCGATCGCGACGTCAAGTTCACCTTCGACAGCGCAGGCAACCGCGAGCTGCCGATGATTACCGGCCAGCTCACCATTTTGCCCAAGCATTGGTGGGAAGGCACCGACGCGCAGGGCAAGAAGCGTGACATCAGCGCGAGCACGCTGGAGCCGCCGCTCGGCTCGGGTCCCTATCGGATCAAGGAGTTCGTCGCCGGACGGTCGGTCGTGCTTGAGCGCGTCAAGGACTACTGGGGCAAGGACATTCCGATCGCGATCGGACAGAACAATTTCGACGAACTGCGCTACGAATATTTCCGCGACGACACGGTCGCGCGCGAGGCGCTGAAGGCCGACCAGTTCGATTGGTACGGCGAGCGCAGCGCGAAGGAGTGGGCGTCGGCCTACGACGTTCCGCCGGTGCGTGAGAAGCGGCTGCTCAAGGAGCTCTTCACCGTCCGCAACCAGGGTCGGATGCAGGGCTGGGTGTTCAACCTGAGGCGCCCGAAATTCGCCGACCCCAGACTGCGCCGCGCCTTCAACTACGCGTTCGATTTCGAAGAGATGAACCGCGTGCTTTCGACCGGCGACTATCATCGCGATTCAAGCTATTTCGACGGCATCCCCGATCTGATGGCGACCGGCCTGCCGGAAGGCAAGGAGCTCGAGATCCTGGAGACAGTGCGCGACAAGGTGCCGCCGGAAGTCTTCACGACGCCCTACAAGGATCCGGTCGGCGGCACACCGGAAAACGTGCGCGCCAATCTGCGCGAGGCGACGCGGCTGTTGAAGGAAGCCGGCTTCGAGATTCGCGACCGCAAGCTGGTCGATTCGTCCGGTCAGCCGTTCACGGTCGAGATACTCGGCAACAGCGGCGATTCCGGTATGGAGCGGATCGCACTGTTCTACAAGCCGAGCCTTGAGCGCCTCGGCATCACCGTCAATCTGCGTGCCGTGGACACGGTGCAGTATCAGAACCGGGTCCGCGAATACGATTTCGAGATGGTAACCCAGGTCTGGGGACAATCGATCTCGCCCGGCAACGAGCAGCGCGACAATTTCGGTTCGCAGGCGGCCGACCGGCCCGGCTCGAACAATCTTCCCGGCATCAAGAATCCGGCGGTCGATGCCATCATCGAACGCATCATCTTCGCCACCAGCCGCGTCGATCAGGTCGCCGCCGCCAAGGCGCTGGACCGGGTCTTGCTCTGGAACTTCTATCTTGTTCCACACTTCAATTACGACAAGCAGCGCTATGTCTATTGGGATCGCTTCAGCCATCCCGACCCGCTGCCGAAATACGCTGTTTCGGGATTCCCAAATCTTTGGTGGTACGACGCCGACAAGGCGGCCAAGCTCAAGCGTTCATAAAACTCAAGGATTCGCGCATGGCGCTATTCTCCCGTCGGCACGCACTCGGTCTCGGCATCGGTGCGTTGAGTGCTGCAGGCTTGCGTGCTGCACCGGCGGTGGCCGACAACGGAACCGGGATGCACGGCATGTCGGTGTTCGGCGACCTGAAATATCCGGCGGATTTCAAGATCTTCGACTACGTCAATCCGAAGGCGCCAAAGGGCGGGGCGTTCTCGGTGATCCCGTGGGTGCGCGGTTACAACCAGTCCTACTACACCTTCAATTCGCTGAATGCCTACGTCCTCAAGGGCGAAGGCGCGCAGGGCATGGACATGACGTTCGCGACGCTGATGTCGCGCGCCAACGACGAGCCCGACGCGATGTACGGCTATTCCGCGAGTTCGGTGCAGATCTCGCCGGACAAGCTGACCTACCGCTTCACCATGCGCCCCGAGGCGCGCTTCCATGACGGCTCGAAGCTGACCGCGCAGGATGTCGCCTTCTCGCTCAATACGCTGAAGGAAAAAGGCCACCCTCTGATCCAGGTGCAGCTGCGCGACTTCGTCAAGGCCGAGGCGCCCGATGACGCGACCGTGGTGGTGACCTTCGCGGCGGGGCGCGCGCGCGACGTGCCGCTCTATGTCGCGGGCCTGCCGATTTTTTCCAAGGCCTATTACGCGAACCGGTCCTTCGAGGACTCGACGCTCGATGCGCCGCTCGGCTCGGGGCCGTACAAGGTCGGCCGGTTCGAGGTCAACCGCTACGTCGAATTCGACCGCATCAAGGACTGGTGGGGCGCCGAGCTGCCGGTCAATCGCGGCAGCTACAATTTCGACACCGTGCGCTACGAATTCTATCGCGACCGCGATGTGGCGTTCGAGGGCTTCACCTCGAAGAGCTATCTGTTCCGCGAGGAGTTCACCGCGCGCGTCTGGGCGACACGCTACGATTTCCCCGCGGTGAAGGATGGCCGCGTCAAGCGCGAGACCCTGCCCGACGATACGCCGTCCGGCGCACAGGGCTGGTTCATCAACACGCGCCGCGACAAGTTCAAGGATCCACGCGTGCGCGAGGCGCTGATCTGCGCCTTCGACTTCGAGTGGACCAACAAGACCATCATGTACGATGCCTATGCGCGCACCGTGTCGCCGTTCCAGAACTCGGATATGGTGGCGGATGGGCCTCCCTCGCCGGAGGAGCTGGCGCTGCTCGAGCCGTTCCGCGGCCAGGTGCCCGATGAGGTGTTCGGCCTGCCGTTCGTGCCGCCGATGTCCGACGGTTCCGGCCAGGATCGCGCGCTGCTGCGCAAGGCGGTGCAGCTGCTCAACGAGGCCGGCTGTGTCGTCAAGGACGGCAAGCGCGTGCTGCCGAACGGCGAGCCCATCACCATCGAATTCCTCAACGATGAGCCCTCGCTGCAGCCGCACCATGGGCCTTACATCAAGAACCTCGGCACGCTCGGCATCGCGGCAACGTTCCGTCTGGTCGACGCGGTGCAGTACCGCGCCCGGGTGGAAGATTTCGATTTCGACATGACCATGCAGCGCTTCAGCTTCTCGGCGACGCCCGGCGACAGCATGCGGCCGTTCTTCTCCTCGCACGCCGCGAAGACCAAGGGCTCCTACAATCTCGCAGGCATCGCCAATCCCGCGATCGACGTGCTGATCGAGAAGATCATCGGCGCCAACAGCCGCCATGAGCTGACGATCGCCTGCCGCGCCTTCGACCGCGTGTTCCGCGCCGGCCGCTACTGGGTGCCGCAATGGTACCGCAACACGCACCCGATCGCTTATTGGGACCAGTTCGGCCATACCGAGAAGCTGGCGAAATATGCCCAGGGCGTCGGCGCCCCGGAGAACTGGTGGTATGATGCGGCCAAGGCCGCGAAGCTCGAGCAGGCGAAGTAGCCGATGAGCGCCTATATCGCCCGACGTATCTTCCTGATGCTGCCAACGCTGCTCGGCATCCTGTTCGTCTCCTTCGTGGTCGTGCAGTTTGCCCCCGGCGGTCCGGTCGAGCGTGTCATCGCGCAGATCAACGGCGCCGACACCGGCGGCACGTCGCGGGTGTCGGGAGGCGGCGGCGATTTCGGCGCGCAGCGCGGCCAGGGCGCGGGCGCCGGCGCGGCCATCAACTCGAAATACCGCGGCGCGCAGGGCCTCGATCCTGATTTCATCAAGAAGCTCGAGGTGCAGTTCGGCTTCGACAAGCCGGCGCCGGAGCGGTTCGCGCTGATGGTGTGGAATTTCGCGCGGTTCGATTTCGGCAACAGCTATTTCCGCAGCGTCAGCGTGCTGCAGCTGATCAAGGAGAAGCTGCCGGTCTCGATGTCGCTCGGCATCTGGATGACGCTGCTGACCTATCTGATCTCGATCCCGCTCGGCATCCGCAAGGCGGTACAGGACGGCTCGCGGTTCGATACCTGGACCTCGGCGGTGATCATCATCGGCTTTGCGATACCGGGCTTCCTGTTCGCGATCCTCCTGATCGTGCTGTTTGCCGGCGGCTCATTCCTCAATATCTTTCCGCTGCGCGGCCTGACCTCGGACGGCTGGGCGCAATTCCCCTGGTACTGGAAGATCATCGACTATTTCTGGCACCTGACGCTGCCGCTGGTATCGATGGCGCTCGGCGCCTTCGCCACCATGACCCTGCTGACCAAGAACTCGTTCCTCGACGAGATCCGCAAGCAATATGTGATGACCGCGCGCGCCAAGGGTTGCAGCGAGCGCCAGGTGCTGTACGGCCACATCTTCCGCAACGCCATGCTGATCGTGATCGCCGGCTTCCCCGGCGCGTTCATCCACGCGTTCTTCTCCGGCTCGCTGCTGATCGAAACCATCTTCTCGCTCGACGGGCTCGGCCTGCTTGGCTTCGAGAGCGTGTTGAACCGCGACTATCCGGTGGTGTTCGGGACGCTGTTCATCTTCTCGCTGGTCGGACTGGTGGTCAATCTGCTCTCCGATCTCGCCTATATGTGGATCGATCCACGGATCGACTTTGAAGCGCGGGAGGTCTGATGACGATGCTCGCGCCCCAACCGGTCGAGACCTCGACGCAATCGCCGCTCGGCGAGGCGGTGCCCGCGACGCGGCACGGCTTTTCGCCGTCGCCGCTGAACAGGCGGCGCTGGCAGAACTTCAAGGCCAATCGCCGCGGCTACTGGTCGTTCTGGATCTTCCTCGTGCTGTTCGTGGCGTCGCTGTTCGCCAATTTCATCGCCAACGACAAGCCGCTGATGGTCAAATATGACGGCCGCCTGTACTGGCCGGTGATCTTCACCTACGCCGAGACCACGTTCGGCGGTGACTTCGAGACCGCAGCCGATTATCGCGATCCTTACCTGCAGAAGCAGATCGCCGCCAAGGGCGGCAGCATGATCTGGCCGCCGATCCGTTACTCCTACGACAGCCGCAACCTCGATCCGCCGACGGCGGTGCCGTCGAAGCCGACCTGGCTCCTGACCGAAGAGCAGTGCAAGGACGTGGTGAAGCGGAAGGGACTGACCGGGTGCCGCGACCTCGAATACAACTGGCTCGGCACCGACGATCAGGGCCGCGACGTGGTCGCGCGGCTGATCTACGGCTTCCGCATCTCGGTGCTGTTCGGCCTGACGCTGACCATCCTGTCCTCGATCATCGGCATCGCCGCCGGCGGCGTGCAGGGCTATTTCGGCGGCTGGACCGATCTCATGTTCCAGCGGCTGATCGAGATCTGGACCGCGATCCCCTCGCTCTATCTGCTGCTGATCATTTCGGCGGTGCTGCCGCCGGGCTTCTTCATCCTGCTCGGCATCCTGCTGTTGTTCTCCTGGGTCTCGCTGGTCGGCCTGGTGCGCGCCGAGTTCCTGCGCGGCCGCAACTTCGAATACATCCAGGCGGCGCGCGCGCTCGGCGTGTCCAACGGCGTGATCATGTTCCGCCACCTGCTGCCGAACGCGATGGTCGCGACCATGACGTTCCTGCCCTTCATCGTCTCGTCCTCGGTGATGACGCTGACGGCGCTGGATTTCCTCGGCTTCGGCCTGCCGCCCGGTTCGCCCTCGCTCGGCGAATTGCTGTCGCAGGGCAAGGCCAACGTGCAGGCGCCGTGGCTCGGCCTCACCGGATTCTTCTCGGTCGCGATCATGCTGTCGCTCCTGATCTTCATCGGCGAAGCCGCGCGCGACGCCTTCGATCCACGCAAGACGTTCTCGAAGGGCTGAGGCATGGACGCGATCAACCAGCCTTTGCTCGATGTCCGCGACCTCTCGGTCGCCTTCGGCCGCGCGCTTGCGGTCGACGGCATCTCGTTCTCGATCAAGCGCGGCGAGTGCGTCGCGCTGGTCGGCGAATCCGGTTCGGGAAAATCCGTCAGCGCGCTGTCGGTGCTGAAGCTGCTGCCCTATCCGACGGCATCGCATCCCAGCGGCGCGATCCGCTTCCGCGGCCGCGACCTCCTGACCGCGTCCGACCAGGAGATGCGCGAGGTCCGCGGCAACGACA
This sequence comes from Bradyrhizobium ferriligni, assembly GCF_056837965.1. Classification (NCBI taxonomy): domain Bacteria; kingdom Pseudomonadati; phylum Pseudomonadota; class Alphaproteobacteria; order Hyphomicrobiales; family Nitrobacteraceae; genus Bradyrhizobium; species Bradyrhizobium ferriligni. The sequence goes on along the minus strand of NZ_JBXEJO010000018.1, from coordinate 24,662 downwards.
TCTCGATCATCTTCCAGGAGCCGATGACCTCGCTCAATCCGCTCCAGACCATCGAGACCCAGATCGGCGAGATCCTGTCGCTGCACAGGGGCGTCAGTGGCGCGGTGGCGCGGGCGCGGACGCTGGAGCTGTTGGGCCAGGTCGGCATCCCAGAGCCGGAGACGCGGCTCAAGAGCTATCCGCACCAATTGTCCGGCGGCCAGCGCCAGCGCGTGATGATCGCGATGGCGCTCGCCAACGAGCCCGATCTGTTGATCGCGGACGAGCCGACCACCGCGCTCGACGTCACCGTGCAGGCGCAGATCCTGGCATTGCTCGCCGAGATCCGGGCGCGGCTCGGTATGAGCCTCTTGTTCATCACCCACGACCTCGGCATCGTCCGGCGCATCGCCGACACGGTCTGCGTGATGAACAACGGCAAGATCGTCGAGCAGGGTCCGGTCGAGCAGGTCTTCACCGCGCCGAAGCACGCCTATACCCAGGCGCTGCTCGCGGCCGAGCCGAAGCCCGATCCGGCGCCGCCGCAGCCGGGCGCAGCGGTCGTGATGTCGGCGGACAATCTCAAGGTCTGGTTTCCGATCAAGCGCGGGCTGCTCCGCTCGACCGTCGGCCACATCAAGGCGGTCGATGGCGTCAGCCTCGCGGTGCGCAAGGGCGAGACGCTTGGCGTGGTCGGCGAATCCGGTTCCGGCAAGACCACGCTCGGGCTCGCGCTGCTTCGGCTGATTTCGTCCGATGGTCCGATCGTGTTCCTCGGCAACGACATCCAGGGCCTGCGCTTCAAGCAGATGCGGCCGTTCCGCCGCGACATGCAGATCGTGTTCCAGGATCCGTTCGGCTCGCTCAGCCCGCGCATGTCGGTTGCCGACATCATCGCCGAGGGGCTCGAGGTGCACCAGAAGCAGCTGTCGCGCGAGGAGCGTGAAGCGCGGGTGATCAAGGCTTTGAAGGATGTCGGGCTCGATCCCGACTGGCGCTTCCGCTATCCGCACGAATTCTCCGGCGGCCAGCGCCAGCGCATCTCGATCGCGCGCGCGGTCGTGCTGGAGCCGAATTTCGTCGTGCTGGACGAGCCGACCAGCGCGCTCGACATGCTGCTGCAGGCCCAGATGGTCGACCTGCTGCGCGACCTGCAGCGCAAGCGCGATCTCACCTATATGTTCATCTCGCACGATCTGCGCGTGGTCGCCTCGCTGGCGAGCCATTTGATCGTGATGAAGTCCGGCAAGGTCGAGGAGGAGGGACCGGCCTCCGAGCTGTTCAAGAATCCGAAGAGCGACTACACCCGCGCGCTGTTCGCCGCCGCGTTCCGCATCGAAGCGGCCGGCGACGGGGCGGTGGCGACGTAATCTTGTAGGATGGGTAGAGCCAACGGGTCCGCGCAACGCGCGGCCCGATGATAAACTCCGCGAAACCCATCATTGCTCCGCGCGGTAGCAGCTTGATGGGTTTCGCTGCGCTCTACCCATCCTACGGCATCTCGTTAAAGCCGCTTGATCGCGAGGACTTCGCTGCCGGCGGCCTTGATCCGCGCGATCGCGGCATGCGTGTTCTCCACCGCCGTCGCCATGTGATGCGCGTTGGCGTGCACGATCGTCGTCGCGTCGCGCACAATAGCCACGTGGCCCTTCCAGAAGATCAGGTCGCCGCGCTGTAGATGCTTGGATTCGGCAGCCGTCAATTCGCGGCCCAGCCCGTCCTGCTGCATGTCGCTGTCGCGTGGGCAGCCGGTGGCGGCGGCGGTCAGCGCGATCTGCACGAGGCCGGAGCAATCGATGCCGAGGCTCGACTTGCCGCCCCACAGATACGGTGTGCCGACGAATTGCTCGGCGATCGCGACGAAATCACCTGCCATCGTGTCGAACGGCGCGAGATGCTGGCGCGGCAGGTGCCAGCCCTCGCGGGTCACCGCGAACGCACCGTCCTCGCGGACGATCGCAAGCCTCGTCCCCATCGCCAGCGCCTCGGCCGGCGGCAGCTTGATCGACGGGCCCGGAAACGCCAGCGTGCGCAGCGCCGTGACCTTGTGCGTCGGGGCGGCGCCGGGCCTGGTCAGCGCGGCCCCGGGAATCCAGCCGACATAGCCGTCATCGGCGAGCTGGCCCCAGGCCCAGCCTTCGCCGTTGCGATCGTAGACCGTGACGCGCTCGCCCCGGAGCGCCTGCGTCATCTGTTCGGCATCGCTCGCCGGCGCCTGGCGCAGCGGCGCGATGGCCTCGCCGACCTCGAGCACGTCGCCTTCGACGAAGCGCGCGGCCTTGACCTTGCCCTCGAGATATTTCGCCGCGAGGTCGTCGCGGGCCGGCGTCAGTCTGACATCATGCATAGCGCTGGCTCAGCAATTTGTAGATCGCGCGCGCGGCCTGGCACTCGCCGCCTTCGGGACGGCCGGGCTTTGCCGACGGCGTCCAGCCGTAGATGTCGACGTGCAGCCAGCTCCTCGCGTGCTCGACGAAGCGCTGCAGGAACAGCGCGCAGGTGATCGAGCCCGCGAAACCGCCCGACGGTGCGTTGGTGATGTCGGCGGTCTTGGAGTCGAGCCAGGCGTCGTAGGCCGGCCACAGCGGCATCCGCCACAACGGGTCGTTCTCGCTCTTCGCACAAGATGCGACGTCGCCGGCAAGCGCCTCGTCATTGGTGTAGAACGGCGGCAGATCCGGGCCCAGCGCCACCCGCGCGGCGCCGGTCAGCGTGCCCAGGTCGACCAAAAGATCGGGCGTCTCCTCGTCGGCGAGGGCCAGCGCGTCGGCGAGCACCAGCCGCCCTTCGGCGTCGGTGTTGCCGATCTCGACGGTGATGCCCTTGCGCGACTTGAAGATGTCGAGCGGGCGGAACGCGTTGCCGGCAACGGCGTTCTCGACCGCCGGGATCAGCACGCGCAGCCGCAGCTTCAGCTTCGCGTCCATCACCATCTGGGCCAGCGCCAGCACGTTGGCGGCGCCGCCCATGTCCTTCTTCATGATGAGCATGCCGCTCGAAGGCTTGAGATCGAGCCCGCCGGTATCGAAGCAGACGCCCTTGCCGACCAGCGTTACCTTCGGATGGGCGGGGTCGCCCCAGCTCAGCTCGATCAGCCGCGGCGGCCGTGTCGACGCCATGCCGACGGCGTGGATCAGCGGAAAGTTCTGCGCGAGCTCGTCACCGTCGATGCAATTGAAGGCCGCACCGAACCGCGTCGCGAGGTCGCGCGCCACGTCCGCGAGCTCGGCCGGTCCCATGTCGTTGGACGGCGTGTTGATGAGGTCGCGCGCCAGCGCCGCGGCATCCGCCATCCGGGTGATCTCGGCGGCGTCGACGCCGTCGGGCGGCACCAGGCGGACTTCGGGGACCTTGTTCGCGCGATAGCGGGCGAAGCGATAGCAGCCGAGCGCGAAGGCAAGTGCGGCAAGTCTGGTGTCATGCGGTGCATTGGCGAACCGATAGACGCCCGGCGGCAGCAGGCCGGGCAGGGCGCCGGGCCGGAACGGATCGCGCGCCTTGTGGTCGGCGTCCTCGAGACCGAACAACACCTGCGCGATGCCGCCGTCTGCCGCCGGCAGGACGAGCAATTTGCCGGGCTTGGCCGCAAAGTCATTGGCCGCCGCGAACTGGCGTGCCGGCGCCGGCAGCTCGCCCCGAATCGCATCCCATGTCGCCTTGGTGACGAAGGTGATCGGCGTGGCGGCGGTCGTGGCGGTCTCGAACACGGATGGCATGCGGCTCTCGGCTGTTCTGGCGTCGTTGGTGGGCTACTACACGCCTTTCGCCACGGATGGTAGCGCGCCAACGGTTCACGCGCCGTGCAGGCCGGAACCGGCGGGCCGGTTGTCAACGCCGCCAGTTAACCAGACGTTAGGGTTAACAGTCTATTGCTGGCACACTCGGCTGGAACCGTTCGCCCGATTTCGTGAGTCACAGTGCCATGCGTCGACAGTCCAATCTGACCCGGCATCTCGCTTCCGCAGCCCTCCTGACGGTCCTGGCCGCAGGGCTTGGCGGTTGCCAGACCATGTCCGACGTGGCGGGATCGATCACGTCCCGGTCCGATCCCACGCCCGATGATCCGCGCCGCGCCGTCGAGGTCTATGGCGAGCGCTATCGCAAGAATCCCAAAGATGTTGCCGCCGCGGTCGGCTATGGCCAGGCCCTGCGGATGACCGGACAGCGCTCGCAGGCCTGCGCCGTGCTCGAGCAGGCCACAATCGCCAACCCCGGCAACAAGGCGCTGCTCGCCGCCTATGGTCGCGCGCTGGCCGACAACGGCAATTCGCAGGCTGCATTCGACGTGCTGAGCCGCGCACATAGCCCGGACAATCCGGACTGGAGGATCCTGTCGGTGCAGGGCACCACGCTCGACAAGATGAACCGGCACGAGGAGGCGCGGCGCTATTACGCCAGTGCGCTCAGGCTGGCACCGGACGAGCCGTCGGTGCTGTCCAATCTCGGCCTGTCCTACATGCTGACCAAGGATTTGCCGAAAGCGGAAGAGACGTTGCGCCAGGCCTATGCCAGCGCCCGCGCCGACACCCGGATCCGGCAGAACCTTGCGCTGGTCGTCGGCCTGCAGGGCCGCTTCGCCGAGGCCGAAACGATCGTCAAGGCCGACCTGCCGTCGGATGAGGCCGCCGCCAACGTCGCCTATCTCCGCGACATGCTGAACCGCAAGGACGGCCCGCGGACCGCGTCGCGTGCGGCGCCGGTCGTCGCCAAGGACGACTAAACCAAACGGGCACTTCCACCTTCCCTTGAAAAGGGGAGGTCGCTTTACGCGCGAGAGCAAAGCGGGTGGGGATCATCTCTCCATGCGCAGCGGCGTCTGCGGCCGACCCCCATCCCGACCTTCCCCCTTTCAGGGGGAAGGAGAAGGCGGACCGTCATTTGGGCTATGCATGTTCCAAACCTCCCCTTGAAAAGGGGAGGTCGCTTTGCTCGCGAGAGCAAAGCGGGTGGGGATCATCTCTGCATGCGCAGCGGCGTCTGCGGCCGACCCGCATCCCGGCCTTCCCCCTTTCAGGGGGAAGGAAAAGCAGTAACGCGGTCCGCTGCTGCGCAACTCAATGCATTGTGGCGATCTTGATGTAGGACGGGCCGAGGATCACGATGAACAGGCAGGGCAGGAAGAACAGGATCATCGGTACCGTCAGCTTGGGTGGCAGTGCTGCGGCCTTCTTCTCGGCCTCGTTCATCCGCATGTCGCGGTTTTCCTGCGCCATCACGCGCAAGCTCTGGCCGAGCGGCGTGCCGTAGCGTTCGGACTGCTGCAAGGCCATGCACACCGACTTCACGCCTTCGAGCCCGGTGCGGCGCGCCAGGTTCTCGTAGGCGGTCTTGCGATCCTGCAAATAGGACAGTTCCGCGGTCGTCAGCGCGAACTCCTCCGACAGCGCGACCGATTGCCCGGCGATCTCGTTGGCCACTTTCCGGAACGCGACCTCGACCGACATGCCCGACTCGATGCAGATCAGCAGCAGGTCGAGCGAATCCGGGAAGGCGCGCTTGATCTGGAGCTGGCGCTTGGAGATCGCGTTCTTCAGGAACAGCATCGGCGCCTGCAGGCCGGCATAGGCCGCGCCGACGCAAATGCCGATCTTGAGCGTGAGCGACCAGTTCGCGCCGGCAATGAAGAACGTATAGATGATCGCGCCGATCAGCATCAGGATCGGCGTGACCGCCCGCGCTGCCAGAAAATAGACATACGGAGCGTGGCCGCGATAGCCCGCCATCACGAGCTTCTCGATCGCCGCTTCCTGGGCCAGCCATTTGGTGAGGTTCAGGTCATCCACCATCTTGGAGACGGCCTGCTTCGGCGTCTGGCGCAGCGTCACCTTTTCCGACTTGGAGAGACGGTCGCGCTCGCGCTGCCGCAGGCGCTCGCGCTCGCTGGCGACCGCCTTCATGCGCTTGTTGAGATCGCCGCCGGCGAGCAGCGGCATCACCAGCGTGTAGACCGTCGCGCTTGCCGCGAAGAAGGCAAGCAGCATGGTCATGAACCTGACGTCGTGGAGCTTGGCGACCAGAATATCAATCATGCTGCACCGTCAGAAATCGAAGTTGATCATCTTCTTCATCACCAGCACGCCCATCGACATCCAGATCGCGCAGGCGACCAGCATGAGCTGGCCCATCGAATTGGTCCACAGCAGGGCGATGTAGTCCGGCGTCGTCAGGAACACGAGGATCATCACGATCGGCGGCAGTGAGCCGATGATGGCGGCGGAGGCCTTCGCTTCCATCGACATCGCCTGGATCTTCTCGGCCATCTTCTTGCGGTCGCGCAGCACCCTCGACAGGTTGCCGAGCGCTTCCGACAAATTGCCGCCGGACTTCTGCTGGATCGCGATCACGATGCCGAAGAAGTTGGCCTCCGGCAGCGGCATCCGCTCGTAGAGCCGGGCACAGGCTTCGCCGAGCGGCATGCCGATCGCCTGGGTCTCGATGATGGCGAGAAACTCGCTGCGCAGCGGCTCCGGCGCGTCGTTGACGACCGCCTTGAGCGATTCGAACAGCGGCAGGCCGGCCTTGATGCCGCGCACGATGACGTCGACGGCGTCAGGCAGCGACTTCAGGAACGCCTTTTCCCGCCGCTTCTTCAGGAAGCCGAGCAGCCAGCGCGGCACGCCGAGACCCATGGCAAAGCCGATGCCGGCCGCGCCGAGCATGCCGCCGCCGGCCAGGAATGCCGCGCCGAACCCGAACAGTCCGAGGGCGCCGGAGATCATCCAGAACTTCTGTTCCGACCAGTCCAGTCCGGCCTGCGAGATGCGCAGGCCGAGCGGGACTTTCTTGTCCTTCTGACGCCGCGCCTCGAGCTCCTTCAACGATCCTTCGACCTGCTCGCGGCGGGAGCGTTGCGTGCGGTCGGCATTTCGTGTCGTCGTGGGTTCGCTGCGCGCCACGGACGCGCGGCGCGACTCGGCCTTCTTCTCCCCCGAAAGGTAGGGATACAGGAAGACCCAGGCGATGCCGCCCACCGTCGTGGCCGCGAGGAAGGCGAGAGCCAGAGTTTGCGTCTGCATCCTGCGTTCCCCTAGACCGGCGCCGGCGCGTCGGAGGCATCGAGCGCCGCCGCAAGCCGCTTCTCTTCATTGTAGTAGCGCGCACGCTCCCAGAAGCGCGGCCGGCCGATGCCGGTCGAGCGGTGCTTGCCGATGATCTTGCCGTTGGCGTCTTCCCCGACCACGTCGTAGAGGAAGATATCCTGGGTGATGATGGTGTCGCCTTCCATGCCCATCACCTCGGTGATGTGCGTGATGCGGCGCGAACCGTCGCGCAGGCGCGCCGCCTGCACGATGATGTCGACCGAGGCGCAGATCATCTCGCGAATGGTGCGTGACGGAAGCGAGAAGCCGCCCATGGTGATCATGGATTCGCAGCGCGACAGTGCTTCGCGCGGATTGTTGGCGTGCAGCGTGCCCATCGAGCCGTCGTGGCCGGTGTTCATGGCCTGCAACAGGTCGAACGCTTCGGGTCCGCGGACTTCGCCGACGATGATGCGTTCCGGGCGCATACGCAGGCAGTTGCGGACCAGTTCGCGCATCGTCACCTGGCCCTCGCCCTCGATGTTCGGCGGCCGGGTTTCCAGCCGCACCACATGCGGCTGCTGCAGCTGGAGCTCGGCGGCGTCTTCGCAGGTGATGATCCGTTCGTCGTGCTCGATATAGTTGGTCAGGCAGTTCAGCAGCGTGGTCTTGCCCGAGCCGGTGCCGCCGGAGATGATCACATTGCAGCGGACGCGGCCGATGATCTGCAGGATGGTCGCCCCTTCCGGGGTGATCGCGCCGAACTTGACGAGCTGCTCCAGCGTCAGCTTGTCCTTCTTGAATTTGCGGATGGTGAGCGCGGGCCCGTCGATCGCCAGCGGCGGCACGATGGCGTTAACGCGGGAACCGTCGGCGAGGCGGGCGTCGCAGATCGGCGAGGATTCGTCGACGCGCCGGCCGACCTGGCTGACGATACGCTGGCAGATGTTGAGAAGCTGCTGGTTGTCGCGAAAACGGATGCCGGTGCGCTGGATCTTGCCGGCGACTTCGATGAACACGGTGCCTGCGCCGTTGACCATGATGTCCGCAATGTCGTCGCGCGACAGCAGCGGCTCCAGCGGGCCATAGCCGAGCACGTCGTTGCAGATGTCGTCGAGCAGCTCCTCCTGCTCGGCGATCGACATCACGATGTTCTTGATCGCGATGATCTCGTTGACGATGTCGCGGATTTCCTCGCGCGCCGATTCGCTGTCCAGCTTGGCGAGCTGGGCAAGGTCGATCGCCTCGATCAGGGCGCCGAAGATCGTCGCCTTGACCTGGTAGTAGTTGTCCGAGCGGCGGGCTTCGACGGCGGGAGCAGGCGGTGGCTTGCTCGGCGCCAGCGGCGGCGACGAGATCGCCGGTGCGGCGGACTCGCGCGACATCGCCGGCGCGCCGGCAGGCTCCGGCGCCTGAAACGCGGGCTTGGGTGCCCGCACGTCCCCATCGTTTCCGCTACGCTTACCAAACACGACGTCGTGACTCCACGCGGACCACTATTTGGACCGCAGCTTTTCGAGCAGGGGCGACAGGAAGGACCCCCTCGGCTTCTTGGTCTCGCCGCGGCCTGTCAGCCGCTGCGCCATCTGCAGAAACATCTCGACCGCGCGGTGATTGGCAGAAATCTCGGCGATCATCTGGCCGTTGTTGGCGGCCGAACCGAAGATCTGCGGATCGAACGGGATGGCGGCGATCGGCTGGCTTTCGATCGCTTTGGCGAACTCACCGGCCGCGATCTCGGGACGCTTCGGCACGCCGACCTGGTTCAGGCAGTACAGCGGTGCGCGGTCGTTGGGCCGCGAGGCCTTCAGCAGGTCGAACATGTTCTTGGCATTGCGCAGATTGGCAAGGTCAGGTGCCGCCACGATCAGGATGTCGTCGGCCGCGATCAACGCGCGCTTGGTCCAGCCGGACCATTGATGCGGCACGTCGAGCACGATGCAGGGCATCGTGGTCCGCAGCGTATCGAAGATCGCGTCGAACGCCTCGGCGCCGAAATCGTAGACCTTGTCGAGCGTGGCGGGCGCCGCCAGCAGGCTCAGATGGTCGGTGCATTTCGACAGCAGGCGGTCGACGAAGGCGGTATCGACGCGGTCCGGCGAGAACACGGCATCGGCGATGCCCTGCGCGGGATCCTGGTTGTAGTTGAGGCCGGCGGTGCCGAAGGCGAGGTCGAGGTCGGCGACCACGGAATCAAGCGCCAGATCGCGGGCAATCGCCCAGGCGACATTGTGGGCGATGGTCGAGGCGCCGACGCCGCCCTTGGCACCGACGACGGCGACGATGCGGCCGACCGCCTTGGCTTCCGGCGCCGAGAACAGGTTGCAGACCGCGCGCACCACGTCGATCGCATGGGCCGGCGCAATCACGTAATCGCTGACGCCGCGGCGCACCAGCTCGCGATACAGCGTCACGTCGTTGACGCGGCCGATCACGACCACGCGGGTGCCGGCGTCGCACACTGTTGCGAGCTGATCGAGGCCGGCCAGGATGTCGCCGCGCCCCTCGGTCTCGAGGATGATGACATTGGGCGTCGGCGCCGAGCGATAGGCCTCGATGGCGGCCGCCATGCCGCCCATCTGGATCTTGAGGTGAGCCTTGGCCAGCCGGCGATCCTCGCCCGCCGACTGCACGGCGGCAGCGGTCTCGACCGTTTCGCAGAACGCCTGGACTGAAACCCGTGGCGCCGGAGCAATATGGTCGTCCGCGGCCTGCGGCGCCGCGTCCGTCTGCTCTTCGGAGTTTTGCTGCGCGTAGGTGATCATTTTCCTGTGTCGCTTAGCTTGGCCCTGTCGGACTCGGGATAACTCGTGGCGGTGGTGGTGCCCTTGCGATACTTGTCGAAGGCGATGTTACGACGCGACGTATAGGCAGGGGTCTCCGCGCGCGGCTGCACGAGGTCGGTTGGGTCTTCGACCATGGCTGCGAGGTTGCGCTGATTGGCGCAACCGAAATTGTAGTACTGCTTGTTCTCGATGTAGGACCCGTTGTGGATCGACGGGCCGAGATCTTCCGGCCAGAGGCCGCACGGCCCGGCGACCGCTTTCATCTTTGGATAGTTCACGCGGATCGCGGGCATCTGGCGCGGATCCTCGGGACGGTATTTGCGAACGAGGATCCCGCGCGGCGGCACGCCGGCGGCGGTGAACGTGGCCTGGATTTCGCGCAGCGATTCCTGGGCGGTCCGTGCGTTCGGCGTGTCGGCGGGAACGTCGATGGTGACGGCGCCGGTTCCCTCGCGCATCCAGTCCTGCGCCATCCCCATCACCTCTGCGCGCTGCTCCGCAGTCAGGCCGCCGCGGCTGCGGCCGACGAAGACCACGATCGAGCGATCAGCCTCGGTGACCGCGATCGGGTGACGCTGGCGATAGTCGGCGGGCGCGTTCACCATCGCGAAGCTGTTGTCGGCGGCGTGCTGGCAGGCGCCCAGCGTCATCGCGAGGCTGACGAGCGCCCCGGCGAGAGCGATGCCGCGCTGGTAACCGGCGGATGTCCTGGATGTGGTCTGTGTCATCGTCCGCCTCAGTCCGTAATGAAGCCGTAAGTGCCGCGGTAATTCCGCGCCGGCTCGGTGCGGCCGGGCACGCCGTAGACGCGATTGATGCTGCCGAGCAGGTCGGCCTGCGGATCGGATGCGTTGGCGAAGCCGTCATCCGGGCGCGACAGGTCCTTCTGCGCCACCGCGCGAACGACATAGGGCGTCACCAGCACCATCATCTCGGTCTGGTTGTTGACGAAGTCCCGGCTGCGGAACAGCGTTCCGAGCACCGGCAGCGACGCCAGCCCGGGCAGGCCATTGATCGCCTGCTTGGTCTGGTCCTGGATCAGGCCGGCCATCGCCATCGAGCCGCCCGAGGGAATTTCCAGCGTGGTCTCGGCACGCCGGGTCTTGATCGAGGGGATCGTCGTTCCGCCGGCGCCGCCGGTCAGCGAGTTCTCGGTCGAGACTTCCGACACTTCCGTCATCACGCGCAGGCTGATCCGTCCCTCGGTCAGCACCACCGGCGTGAAGTTGAGCGAAATGCCGAATTTCTTGAAGCTGACGGTCTGAACGCAATTCCCGATCGCGCCTCCCGTCGTGGTCTGACAGGTCACGCCGGTCGGAATTGGAAATTCGCCGCCCGAGATGAAGGTCGCCGATTCGCCGGAGATCGCGGTCAGGTTCGGCTCGGCGAGCGTCCGCACCACGCCCGCGCTTTCCATCGCGCGTAGCGTCGCCGACACCGATGGAGCCGCGCCGAACGATGTGGTGAGGGCGTTACCGGGCACCAGCGCTGCGTTGTTCGCCGTGAACGGGTTGTTGTTGGTGAATTTCACCACGGTGGTGCCGTAATTGAGGTTCGCGGTGAGGTCGATGCCGAGCTGCTTGATCAGGCTGCGCGAGACTTCGGCGACCGTCACCTTCAGCATCACCTGGTCGCGGCCGCGAACCGTGATGGAGTTTACGACCTTGTCGGCGCTGCCGACCAGCCGCGTGGCGATCTCGCCGGCCTGCTGCGCTTCGATCGGGCTCGCCGCGCTTCCGGTCAGCATGACGCCCTCGCCGACACCTTCGATCTGGATATCGGCATTCGGCAGTGCTGCGCGCAGGGCCGCGCGCACGCCGTTGAGGTCGCGCTTGACCGCGATGTCATAGGCCGCGATCTGCTGGCCGGCGGCGTCGAAGAACACGATGTTGGTCTGGCCGACCGTCGCGCCGATGATGTAGGCGCGCTGCGCCGAGCGGACCACGGCATTGGCGATCTTGGGATCGGCGACCAGCACATCCTTGATGTCCCTCGGCAGATCGATCACCACCGATTTGCCGACGCCGAGTGCGAGGAAGCGGGCATTCATCTGGCCGTCGGCGGCGGCGGGAGCGGCGCGGTAGTCGCCCGCCACCACCGGCGTCAGCGCCGGGTTGAGCGTGAGCGCCGCGACGGCCGAGAACGACAATGCGCGGACCATGAAGGCCCGCATCGTCCGTTGAGTTGCCCCGCCCTTCATCACCTGTGTCCTCATGGTCACTTCTGCATCGTTGCCTGGTTGGCAACGCCAAAGCGGATGACGTTGATGGTCTCACCGCGTCTTTGGTGGTTGTCGTCGGTCCTGACGTCGGTCCCGTTGTTGTCGGCGATGCTGCGCAGCGCCAGCGACAGGACGCCGCTCTGGCGCGCGCGCGCCAGAGTCTCGGTCTGGTCAGGCTTCAGCTCCAGCGTCACCGTCTTGCCGATCAGTGCGTTGGTGCCGTCCTTCTCCTTCGGCGCCTGGTCGATCGCAAGGACGCGGATATTGGTCAGGATGACCTCGGAATTGACGATGTCGGCGCCGCTGCGGTCGGGATTCTTGTCCCGCTTCGACAGCAAGACGTCGACCCGGTCGTTCGGCAGGATGAAGCCGCCGGCACCGGTCTCGGGAGAGATTTCAGTCGATACCGCCCGCATGCCGGTCGGCAGGATCGCGGCCATGAAGCCGCTTCCGTCGGCCTTGACGAGCTTCTGCTCGCGGATCGGCTCGCCCTGGATGAACGGGGCGCGCGCGATCGAGCCGGTGACGTCCTTGATGGCGTCGGCGTGGCTGTCCTTGCGCATGAAGCTGGCGCTGGCGGTCGCCGCCGGCCAGGTCTGCCACTGCAGATCTTCGGCCTTCACTGCCTGGCCGAGGCCGATGTCGGCGCGCGCGACCAGGATGTCGACGGTCGGCAGCTGCGCAACTGGCGGAGGGGCCGCCGGCTTGTCGTCGCTTCCGCTCGCCAAATAAAGCGCCGCAAGGCCGGCGCAGCCTGCAATTGCCAGGACCAGAATGCGGGCCTTATCCATTACGCTTCACTTTCCACATGACGCCGCGACGCTGCCGCCGCCGTGATGGGAGTTGACCAGCTATTCGTCAAAGCATGGTTAATGAGGCGTATCTAAATCGCCTTAACGGGCGGTTACCGCTGCTTTCTCAGCGCATCGCGAAGTGCGCGAGATCGATCGTCTTGATCCAGTCCGTCTCGGGATAGATCAGCAGGGCGCCGAGGGCGAGTGCGATGCCGTAGGGAATTCCGGTCTGCTTGTCGTGCAGGCGGCTGAGCCAGGCCTGGGACGCGAGCGGGTAGGGCAGGGGCCATTGCCGAAGCTGCAGCAGGAGCACGGTCAGCGCACCGCCGAACAAAGACGCAAAGACCAGATAGGGCAGCAGATGCTCGAACCCGAACCACAGGCCGGCCGCGGCCGCCACCTTGGCGTCTCCACCGCCGACCCAGCCCATCGCGAACATGCCGAACGCCACCACGAGAACCAGTGCGCCTGCGCCGGCATGGGTGAGGATATCGTGGACGCCCATCCCGGTCAGCGGCGCCAGGACAAAGAAGCCCGCCACCAGCGCCAGCGAAATCCGGTTCGGGATCGTCATGGTCAGGAGATCGCTCGCCGCCGCAAAGGCCATCAGGGCCGGAAACAGCATCAAGCGCGCGATGTCGAGGATCATGAATTCATGCCGTCAAGCTGGAGCTGCGGTCGAGACCCGACGCTAGCGGCCAATGATGAACAATCGGAAAAGGATTGCCGGCACCATCAACGGAGGCTGCCGATCGGCCCCCTACAAATAGCAAAGGTCCCGGGATTGCCGGGACCTTTGATGCGAATTCGTCGAAGCCGGCTTACTTCAGCGAGCCCGAGATCGAGTTGAAGGTACCCGAGAGCTTCGTGCCGACGCCGTTGACTGCAGCGATGATCGCGATGGCGATACCGGTGGCGATCAGGCCGTACTCGATGGCGGTCGCGCCCGATTCGTCCTTCACGAAGCGCGAAACGAGGTTCTTCATAAAATCACTCCTGTGTACACGTGGCTGGTCGAACTAGATTTGGTCTCGCCGGCGTTCTCAGCACCGTGACCATTGCGGCACCCTAGTGTTGGACGATTTCGGCGCAGTTAATTTGATCGCATAAACTCTGCGGGAACCCGCTGTTGTTGCGCACAGTAAATTTGGCATTAAGCGGTCCGCTAGAATTGCAGACTGTTGCTGCGATCGGGCGCTTGGGGCCTATTCACGGCTCCTTAAGCGCACATCTATACCCATGGGGCTTCCGTAGTATGAGGCTGCCATGTCCACCCTTCCGATCGAAGTCATCGAGATGCTCGGCCAGACGATGATGAGGGTGGTGCCGATCACGATCGGCCTCGCGCTGTTCTTCACGGTGCTGACCCACTTCTGGGCCTGCAATCCCGGCAAGCCGTGGTGGCAGAAGCGCGAGCTGGTCACGGACATCTGCTACTGGTTCTTCGTGCCGGTATTCGCCCGCGTGCTGCGCATCGGGCTGCTGGTGGTGGGCGCGGCCGCGGTGTTCGACGTGCACGGTGCCGACGAGCTGATCTCGTTCTACGAGAACGGACACGGCCCGCTGGCGCAGCTGCCGCTCTGGCTGCAATCGATCATCTTCCTGGTCGCCTCCGACTTCATGCTGTATTGGCTGCACCGGATGTTTCACGGCGGCGGCTTCTGGAAGTACCACGCCATTCATCATTCCTCCGAGGATCTCGAATGGATCTCGGCGGCGCGCTTCCATCCCGTCAATCTGCTGATCGGCACGATCTCGGTCGACGTGATCCTGCTGATGGCCGGCATCTCGCCGAACATCATGCTGTGGGTCGGTCCTTTCACCACATTCCACTCCGCCTTCGTGCACGCCAACCTGAACTGGACGCTCGGCCCGTTCAAATATGTGATTGCCACGCCGGTGTTTCATCGCTGGCATCACACCGCGCTCGAGGAGGGTGGCGACACCAATTTCGCGGGCACGTTTCCGCTCTGGGACATTCTGTTCGGGACGTTCCGCATGCCCGATGGCAAGCTTCCGGATGATTACGGCGTCGACGCCGAACAGGGCGTGCCGGCCGAAATCGGCGGACAGCTCGCCTATCCGTTCCGTCATTGACCGGACCGCGCGCGCATGAGTGCTGAGACCGCAACCGTCCCACAGGCGCGGGCCTCGGTGTTCGCCGAAGTCCCGGCCTGGTTCTGGATGGCGTGCGGCGTCTATGCGCTGCTGCTGGTCGTCGGCGACAGGCTGCTCGCCGATTCCGACACCTACTGGCAGATTGCCGTCGGCCGGTGGATCCTCGACCACCGTGCATTGCCGTCGGTCGATATCTATTCCTTCACCAAGGCGGGTGAGCCTTGGGTGTCGTCGTCCTGGCTGGCGCAGGTCCTGTTCGCGAAGGCCTACGACCTTGCCGGGTGGACCGGGCCCGCGGCGCTGGCCGCGGCCTGCGGCGCCGCCACCTTCGCACTGCTCACCGCCATCCTCAGCCGCGCGCTGCCGGCGATCTACGCCAGCCTGATCGCGCTGGCGGCGCTGGTGCTGACATGCGGGCATCTGCTGGCCCGCCCGCATGTGCTTGCGCTGCCGATCATGATGGTCTGGGCGAACGGCCTGATGGTCGCCAGCGAACGCCGCGAGGCCCCCTCGTTCTGGCTGCTGCCGCCGATCGCACTCTGGGCCAATCTGCATGGCGGCTTTCTGTTCGGCCTGGTGCTGGCCGGCGCCTTCGCGCTCGATGCGCTGTGGAACGCCGCGCGCGCGCAAAGATTGCCACTGGCGCTGCGCTGGGCCGCATTCGGCCTCGGCGCGCTGGCCGCGTGCTGCGCGACGCCCTATGGCTGGGGGACGATCCTCGCCTCGCTGAGGATTCTCAGCCTCGGTGAGCTGCTGCATCTCATCGCGGAGTGGATGCCGGCAAGTTTCAGCCACGTCGATGCGTTCGAGCTGACCATTCTCGGCCTGATCGGCGCGGCGCTCTATTGCGGGGTAAGGCTGCCGCTGCCGCGGATCGCCCTGGCGCTGGGCCTGCTGCACATGGCGCTATCCCATGTCAGGAATCTCGAGCTGTTCGCCCTGCTGTTGCCGCTGGCCGTGCTGACGCCGGTGGCAACCCAGTTCGGCCTGCGTGCCGCAAGCGTGGTCCGGCTGAAGGCCATGCCGGCCGCGATGCTGATCGCCGCGCTCTGCGTCTCGACCTGGTTTGTTGCGGCGCGTCGGGACATGTCGCCGCCGCCGATCCATTCGCCCGCTGCCGCCGTCGACGCGCTGAAGGCGCACAACGTGCAGCGCGTGCTCAATGATCTGCAGTTCGGCGGCTATCTGATCTGGCGTCAGGTGCCGGTGTTCGTCGACGGCCGTGCCGAGCTTTACGGCGAGAGCTTCGAGATGGCCTATTACCGTGCGCTCCAGCTCAAGGACGTCGACGGCTTCCTCGATCTGCTCAAGACCTACAGAATCGACGCGGTGATGCTCGATCCGGCAACGCCCGCCTCCAAATTTCTCGATCACATCGATGGCTGGCAGCGCCTCTACGCCGACGATCGTGTGGTGGTGCATGTGCGTGCCGCCGGCTAGTGTCCCGAATCCGAAGTTCGCATCATTTGCCGCACCTTCGGAGCGAACTTCGCATTCAGCACACTAGGCGGCGGTCCCCGCGGGGGCGCTTTTCCGCGGGATCACCGGGCCGTTGGCCGATCCGTTCCGGAAGTCGTGACATCCGCGCAATTCAGCGGTCGATTTTTGCTCTTCTTAAATGAATTGCCGTCAGATTTGCCTGCGTCGGGCGCCGGTCCGCTGCGTATCGCTTTTGCCGGCTTGTTAACGTCCCGGGGTAAGGTATGTCGTTTCAGTCCCAGCGTATTCGCGCCGTCGCGCGCATTGGATTCATCTCGCTGGCCGCAGCCGTTCTGCTGTGGCCCGCATTCGCAACGGCCGCGCCGGATCCGGACCGGATTGCGGTCAATGTCGATCAGGCCAAGCTCGTCAAGCTGCCCGGCGGCATCTCCACCATCGTGGTCGGCAACCCGCTGATCGCCGACGTCACCCTGCAGAATGGCGGCGTTGTCGTCGTGACCGGCAAGGGCTACGGCGCGACCAACTTCATCGCTCTCGACCGCACCGGCCAGGTGCTGGTGGATCGCCAGATCCAGGTCGAAGGTCCGACCGACCAGTTGGTCACCGTCTATCGCGGCGTCGATCGCGAGACCTACAGCTGCATGCCGGTCTGCCAGCGCCGCATCACCCTCGGCGACGGCGAGACCTACTTCAAGTCGACCATGGACCAGGCCGGCTCGCTCAACAGCCAGGCCTCCGGCTCGGGCGCAGCCGCGAAGCCGCAGAACTAGCGCGTGTCCGCGCCGGCGCTTCACACGCCGGGGCAGCCGCCGGCCGCAGGCGGTTCATCCGACATGGTTAAGAAAAGCCTAACGGATCGGGTCGCTCTGTCTCGATCCGGCGAAATACTTCGACAATGAGTCTTGGGTAGTTGTTGTCGCCATGTTGATCCGGGGTCGTTGATGTCGCTGCCCGCTCATTCTTTCGCGCGCCTCCTCCATCGCTTTCGCCGAAACCGCCGTGGCGCGACCGCGGTCGAATTCGCGATGGTCGCGCCGCTGTTTTTCGGACTGCTGTTTGCGATCATCGAAGTGGCGATGATCTTCTTCGCGAGCCAGGTGCTGGAGACGGTGACGCAGGATTCCGCGCGCATGATCATGACCGGTCAGGCGCAGGGCGCAAGCTATACCCAGCAGCAGTTCAAGAACTTCGTCTGCGGCCAGGTCAGCGCGCTGTTCGATTGCGCCAACGGCATATCGGTCGACGTGCGCAGCTATCCCGCCGCGACGGGCTTCAGCAGCGTCAACATCGCGCCTCCAATCGATTCCAACAACGCATTCATTCCGACCATGAAATGGTGTCCCGGCAAGGACGGCGACGTCGTGGTGGTCCGGCTGTTCTATCAGTGGCCGCTGTTCGTCACCAAGCTTGGCTTCAATGTCGCCAACCTCGCCAACGGCAAGCGGTTGCTGACCGCGACCGCGACATTCAAGAACGAGCCATCCGGCACCGCCGGGGCGACATGCTCATGAGCAACGTCATGAAAACCCGGGCAGCGGCCTTGCGGCGCTCGCTCGCGGCCCTCTGCAATGACCGCCGGGGCCTTGCCGCGGTCGAGTTCGCTTTCGTCCTGCCGCTGATGCTGGTGCTGTTCTTCGGCACCGTCGAGTTTTCATCCGGTGTCGCGGTCGACCGCAAGGTCACCTTGATGGCGCGCGCCGCGTCGGACTTGACCTCGCAGTCGACGCAGGTGGTGGATGCCGACCTGCAGAACTTCTTCAGCGCCAGCGTCGGCATCATGACGCCGTACGATCCGACGCCCACCAAGGTCACCTTGTCGGAGATCTACGTCGATGCCTCGAAGGTCGCGCGGATCCAGTGGAGCAAGGCCGGGGTGATGGCCACGGGGGCCACCCAGGCCACATTGACGGCCTCGAGCCGCAGTCAGGGCGATGTCGTGACCAGCGTCGTTCCGGCGGCGCTGCTGGTTGCGGGCACCTATCTGATCTTCAGCGAAGTCAGCTACAAATACGTTCCGACGGTCGGCTATGTGATGGCCAAGAGCGGCATCAATCTCACCGATGTCGCCTTCACAAGGCCGCGGCAGTCGGTTTGCGTGTTCTACGCCCCGACCTCCGCCACGATGCCGACGACCTGCTCGACCTACTGAAGCGCGATGAGACGAGGTTGAATCGTCTTCGCACTTGAGCTCGTTGCTCAAGCACGAGCTCCGCGCAAACGCCTTCCGCCTTTGTCGCGAGGGAAACCGCTTGGCACTTGTCCGGATCATGCACCAGGCTGCGGCGGCAGACTCGCAAATCCAGACAAAAAGGGCCGCATCCGAAGATGCGGCCCTTGATGCTTTAACGACAATTTCCGGGAGCTTCGCGCTCCCGGGAAATCGGCTTATCCGGCGGCGCGCAGATTGTCGGCCGAGGATTTGCCGGAACGGCGGTCAGCCACGATCTCGTAGGAGATCTTCTGGCCTTCACGCAGAGTGCCAAGGCCGGCGCGCTCGACTGCACTGATGTGCACGAACACGTCGTTCCCGCCTTCATCCGGCTGGATGAAGCCGTAGCCCTTGGTCGCGTTAAACCACTTCACGGTTCCCATGCTCACGTGGGTAGTCCCTTCTCAGATATACAAGTTCAAGACCCGCTGATCGGCGGGGTGGTGAGATCGAATTTTTGGAAGGGTCGTCAGCGTCTGAACCGGCTGTACCGGTATTGGCTAATGTCGTCCGGCCGAAAATCGATGGGTAGGATATTATTCGATAGAAGGCTTCAAAACAATCCTGAAAACAATCCTGACGTGCGCGATTTTTTGGCCGGCGCAGCCGCCGGCCAATTGTGCGCAGGACATCAGGACGTCATGCCCGCAGCGGTTGCAATACCCCGCTTATCGGCGGCGGAACTGCCCGCCGCGCTGGGCTCCGCCCCGCGGCGGGCCACCGGGCGCGCCGCTCGGACGTTCGTCCTTGTGCCGGAAGATCAGGCGCCCCTTTTCGAGATCGTAGGGCGACATTTCGATCGTAACACGGTCGCCGGCCAGCGTCTTGATGCGGTTTTTCTTCATCTTGCCGGCGGTGTAGGCGACGATCTCGTGCCCGGCATCGAGTTGCACCCGGTAACGAGCGTCGGGGAGGATTTCGGTCACCAGTCCTTCGAACTGGATCAGCTCTTCCTTAGCCATATGTTTCTCCAGATCGAGCGACGGCTAGTGCTTCGGTCGGTTGTTGCGGTTGTGTTGCGGATTCGGCCGGCTCTCGCGATGCAAGAAGGCGACGCCCTGAATGCCTTCGCTGTTGCCGGCCTGCGACGGACGCGGCGACTCGCCCCGGCTCGTCTGCGGCGCGCCATTATTACCACCTCGACGGCGGCGGCGGCGAGGGCCTTTTGCACCCGGAGCGGCCTCATTCCCACGGACATTGTGCGCGCGGGGCGCAGAACGGCCGCCCCGGTGCGGGTGGGTGGCCTGCGCCGGCGCGGCGGCCTCGCGGCCGCCAGAGGAGCTGCCCTGCGTGCGGCGGTCTTCCCGCGGCACGGTAATCCGGATCAGCCGCTCGATGTCGCGCAAATAGCCCATCTCCTCGGCGCCGGCGATCAGCGAGATCGCGACGCCGTCGGCGCCGGCGCGCGCCGTGCGGCCGATGCGGTGGACGTAGGTCTCCGGGATGTTGGGCAGGTCGAAATTCACCACGTGGCTGACGCCGTCGACGTCGATGCCGCGGGCGGCGATATCGGTCGCCACCAGCGTGCGGATTTCGCCGGAACGGAACGCCGCCAGCGTGCGCTCGCGGTGGTTCTGCGACTTGTTGCCGTGGATCGCATTGGCCTCGATGCCGGCCTTGGCAAGGCTCTTCACCACCTTGTCGGCGCCGTGCTTGGTGCGGGTGAAGACCAGGGCGCGGTTGACCGGCTCCTGCTTCAGCAACTGGGCGAGAACCGTCGGCTTGGCCGCGAAATCGACCTGGATCGCGCGCTGGGCGATGCGATCCACCGTCGAGGCCACCGGCGTCACCGCCACGCGGGCCGGGTCGCGCAGCATCGCCTCGGCGAGCTCGGCGATGTCCTTGGGCATGGTGGCCGAGAAGAACAGCGTCTGGCGCCGGATCGGCAGCTTGGCGACGATTTTCCGGATGTCGTTGATGAAGCCCATGTCGAGCATGCGGTCGGCCTCATCGAGCACCAGGAACTCGACCTGGTTGAGCTTCAGTCCGTTGCTCTGCACGAGGTCGAGCAGGCGGCCGGGGGTGGCGACCAGCACCTCGACGCCCTGCATCAGGGAACGGACCTGGCGGCCCATCGGCACGCCGCCGATGGCGAGCGTCGAGGACAGCCGGATGTGGCGGCCATAGGTGTTGAAACTGTCGAGGATCTGCCCGGACAGTTCGCGGGTCGGCGAGAGCACCAGCACGCGGCAGCTCTTGGGCTGCGGGCGGACGCGGTTTTCAAGCAGCCGGTGCAGGATCGGCAGCGCGAAGGAGGCGGTCTTGCCGGTACCGGTCTGGGCGATGCCGACGACGTCGCGGCCGGCAAGGGCTAGCGGGATGGTCTGGGCTTGGATGGGGGTCGGCGTGAGATAATTTTCTTCTCGGAGCGCGCGGGCGATGGGATCGGCGAGGCCGAAATCCTGAAAGGAGGTCAAAAGGTGGTTCTTTCCATAAAAGCCGTCGTCGTCCCGGCCCATATCGGCCGGAAGCGCAGGAAGGCATTCGGGGACACCCGCGTGTCTGGGGCGTCAAGCTGGGTTAGCTGAAAGGCGAGCCAGAAGCCGCTTGGGGCAGCTTGAACACGCAGCTCGCGAAGGCACCGCGATGTCGCGGGCATGGCGAGGATATGGACCAGGAACTGGGCGGTTTCAAGATGATATCGTCGTCTTTGGTGCCCGGAGTTCGCTGAACCATCGCGCAAACTGTCACAAATCGGTGCCGGAAATTTAGCCAAGACGGCGATTTTGCCTACAAAATAGTCTGATTGCTCTTTCGGCAGTCAAGTTGGCGGCTCAATGATTGAGCAGGCGGCTTCCGTATTTGCCCGGAACCGATGAAATTATCCAGCCGGTTCATCGGCTTACGGGGGCTGCGCACCGTGGCACAGTTCTTGCGATTCCCTTAACCGCAGGCGGCCAAGCGGCCGTTCGCAGCGTTCCACGCCTGCGTCAGGGAGACGACATTTCATGCTTACTCACCTTTCTCACAAAATAACGACGATGACCCGCCGCCGCGCGCTCGCGGCGACGGCCGGCCTGGTTTTGGGCCTGGCTGCGTCCTCGTCCCTCGCGCCCGCGCAAGCGGCCGACGACACCATCAAGGTTGGCATCCTTCACTCGCTGTCGGGCACCATGGCCATCAGCGAAACCACGCTGAAGGACACGATCCTTTTCCTGATCGACGAGCAGAACAAGAAGGGCGGCGTGCTCGGCAAGAAGCTCGAGCCCGTCGTGGTCGACCCCGCCTCGAACTGGCCGCTGTTCGCCGAAAAGGCCCGCGAGCTGATCACCAAGGACAAGGTCGCGGTCGTGTTCGGCTGCTGGACCTCGGTGTCGCGCAAATCCGTGCTCCCGGTGTTCAAGGAGCTGAACAACATCCTGTTCTATCCGGTGCAGTATGAGGGCGAGGAGTCCGAGCGCAACGTGTTCTACACCGGCGCTGCGCCGAACCAGCAGGCGATCCCGGCGGTCGACTATCTGATGAAGGAAGAGAAGGTGAAGCGCTGGGTGCTGGCCGGCACCGACTACGTCTATCCGCGCACCACCAACAAGATCCTGGAAGCCTATCTGAAGTCGAAGGGCGTCGCCCAGGACGACATCATGATCAACTACACGCCGTTCGGTCACTCCGACTGGCAGACGATCGTGGCCGACATCAAGAAGTTCGGCTCGGCCGGCAAGAAGACCGCGGTGGTCTCCACCATCAACGGCGACGCCAACGTTCCGTTCTACAAGGAGCTCGGCAACCAGGGCATCAAGGCGACCGATATCCCGGTGGTCGCGTTCTCGGTCGGCGAGGAAGAGCTCGCCGGCATCGACACCAAGCCGCTGCTCGGCCATCTCGCCGCCTGGAACTACTTCGAGTCGATCAAGACCCCGGCGAACGAGAAGTTCATCAAGGAGTGGCAGGCCTACACCAAGAATCCGAAGCGCGTGACCAACGATCCGATGGAAGCGCACTACATCGGCTTCAACATGTGGGTGAAGGCGGTCGAGAAGGTGAAGTCGACCGATCCGGACAAGGTGATCGATGCGCTTCCCGGCATCGAGGCGCCGAACCTGACCGGCGGCGTGTCGCAGATGCTGCCGAACCACCACATCACCAAGCCGGTGTTCATCGGCGAGATCAAGGGCAACGGCCAGTTCGATGTGGTCTGGAAGACCCCGGGCCTGGTGGCCGGCGATGCCTGGTCGAAGGAGCTTGAGGGCTCCAAGGACCTGATCGGCGATTGGGTCGGCAAGAAGTGCGGCAACTACAACACCAAGACCAACAAGTGCGGCGGCCAGGGCTCCTGACAACAAGGCTCCTGACAACAGGGCTCCTGAGCTCCTGACCTGATCGACGACACAACACAACCATCCAAGAACCTGGAGAAGGCGGCACAGCTCGCCGCCTTCTCCTCACACTCCTGCCGGGGTACTGACGTGTTCGCCAATTGTATTGATCGTTTTCGTGCGCTGTTTCTCTCGATCGTGCTGCTGAGCTGCCTTGCTGTGCCGGCGCTGGCCGGTCCGTTCGAGGATTCGGTCGCCAAATTCGCCAATGACGAGTTCTCCGACACCGAGGCTGCGATCGGTGAGGTCGCCGCGTCGGGCAATGCGCTGGCCTCGCCCATCATCAGCGCGTTGCAGGACGGCCGGCTCTCGGCCGATCCCGACAGCAAGAAGGTCTTCATCACGCGGACCGACGGCAAGATCGTCGACGCCGCCACGGGCGCTGCCGTCGACAAGCTGCCCGACAACGCCGCCGCCGTCCGTCTCAACAACCGCCTGCGCCGCACCGTGGAGGCCGCGCTCGGCGGCCTGACGCTGCTGTCGCCGGATCCGGCCAAACGCCTCGCCGCCGCGCAGTCGGTGTTCAAGAGCCACGAGGAGAATTTGCTGCCGACGGTCGAGACTGCGCTCGCCAAGGAGAGCGTCAAGTCGGTCAAGCAGGCCTTCGCCGAGGCGCGCGCCGCCATCATCCTGTTCAAGTCGGACGCATCCGACAGCGACAAGCTCGACGCCGTCGCCGTGGTCAAGGCGCGCGGCGATCAGGAGGCGCTGGCGCTGCTCACAGGGCTCGGCACCGACCAGCCGCCGCTGGTCGCCAACGCCGCCGCGAGCGCGGTGTCCTCGATCCAGAGCAATCTGGCGATGTGGTCGATGGTGCAGAATGCGTGGTACGGCCTGTCACTCGGCTCGGTGCTGCTGCTCGCCGCGATCGGGCTTGCCATCACCTTCGGCGTGATGGGCGTCATCAACATGGCGCATGGCGAGATGGTGATGCTCGGGGCCTACACCACCTTCGT
Source organism: Bradyrhizobium ferriligni (assembly GCF_056837965.1). NCBI lineage: Bacteria > Pseudomonadati > Pseudomonadota > Alphaproteobacteria > Hyphomicrobiales > Nitrobacteraceae > Bradyrhizobium > Bradyrhizobium ferriligni. The sequence goes on along the minus strand of NZ_JBXEJO010000018.1, from coordinate 824 downwards.
GGTGCAGGAGGTGATCCGCAGCAGCTATCCTGCGCTGTTCGACTACTCGCTGCTGATCGCGGTGCCGCTCGCCTTCCTGGTCGCCGGCTTGATCGGTGTCGTGATCGAGCGCACCATCATCCGCTTTCTCTACGGCCGTCCGCTGGAGACGCTGCTCGCGACCTGGGGCCTGTCGCTGGTGTTGCAGCAGGCGGTGCGCACCGCGTTCGGTCCGACCAACCGCGAGGTCGGCAACCCGTCCTGGATGAGCGGTGCCTTCGAGCTCGGCCAGATCACCATCACCTATAACCGGCTCTGGATCCTCTGCTTCACGCTCGCGGTGTTTGCCATCCTGCTGGCGATGCTGCGCTACACCGCGCTCGGACTCGAGATGCGCGCGGTGACCCAGAACCGCCGCATGGCGGCCTCGATGGGGATCGCCACCTCGCGCGTCGACGCGCTGACCTTCGGCCTCGGCTCGGGGATCGCCGGCATTGCCGGCGTGGCGTTGTCGCAGATCGACAATGTCAGCCCGAATCTCGGCCAGAGCTACATCATCGACAGCTTCATGGTCGTGGTGTTCGGCGGCGTCGGCAATCTCTGGGGCACGCTGGTCGGCGCCTTCACGCTCGGCATTGCCAATAAGTTCCTCGAGCCGATGGCCGGCGCGGTGCTCGGCAAGATCGCGATCCTGGTGCTGATCATCCTGTTCATCCAGAAACGGCCGCGCGGCCTGTTCGCGCTCAAGGGGCGGGCGGTGGAAGCATGACCTGCTTTGAGCAACCAATGGCAGCCCCGAAGCGCGCTGCAACTCCCTCTCCCGCTTGCGGGGGAGGGTTGGGGTG